>CAYXVJ010000120.1:6161-7782 GCA_964468675.1 uncultured Oscillospiraceae bacterium | reverse complement strand
TGTGCCTTGAACAACCATACCATCTAAAGGTACCTTCTCGCCTGCCCTAATTTGAATCAATGAACCCTTAGCTACATCCTTGGGTTTCACTGTATGTATCTCATTTGTGAGCGGATCAATTAAATTTGCTACATCAGTTTTTAAGGACTGAACAAGTTTTGTAATGGAATCTCTTGACCTATCCACTGCTAGATCTTGAATGAATTCACCTACCTGATAAAAGAGCATAACGGCTACAGCTTCACTATACTCACCAAGAATAAAAGCACCGATCGTTGCAACGGTCATTAACACCTTCTCATTAGAAATGTTAAATCTAGATAGAGACTTTACACCGGATAAGAAGACATCGTAGCCACCTAAGAAGTAAGCAACAAGTGCTAAGCCAAGTCTTAAGCTTTGATCCATCGGTACAAATATAACTGGCATGAGTAGCATTAGGCTAATTAAGATTCTAGCCAGTAATACAACTTGGTTTTTAGCCAAGGAGAAGACAACTCTAGGGCTTAAATCTTCATTGTTTATGTCTTCTTTGTCTACATCAAATTCTTCTTTTGCAGAGATTTTCACACCTGGCTCTACACGATCTACAATCTTTTGTACATCACGAAGCAAGGTCTCTTTATTGCTATCGCCGTTTACGTAAACATTTAGTTCTTTAATCTCTGCTTGATAGTAGACTTCATCTACGCCACGTATCTTCGAAACCAAGTCCTCAATCTCAAGGGCACAATGAGCACAAACAGATCCATCAAAGCTAAAGGATCTTTTTTCATCTTCTATCTTTAAACTTTTATGTCTTTCTTTTACCTGCATAGACAAACACTCCTATAGATTTATCCAAAAATTTCTTGGACATGCTCCACACCTGATGCAAACAAATCGTTAATGTGATGGTCATGTAATGAATAGTAGATTTGTTTGCCGTCACGTCTGGCTCGAAGCAAGCGATATTGCTTTAACAAGCGCAGTTGATGGGATATGGCAGAATGGCTCATACCCAGTAGATAGGCGATGTCACCTACACATAAAGCTTCCTTTTCAAGTGCAAATAAAATTTTAATTCTCGTTGGATCACCTAAGACCTTGAATAAATCGGCAAGGTCTTGGACGATTTCTTCTGGTGGCATGTCTTTACTGATGCGCCTAATAGCTTTCGCATCTTGTACATTGACATCAGACTGTATTTCTTTCATCTTCTTGCCTCCATCATATGAACACTTGCTCATATGTTCCAATACAATTATCTCACAAAGTAGATGGCTGTCAAGCTCACTTATATCAAAAAGAAAAAGCTGGCAAAATATTCACCAGCTTCCCTTTAATCCTCGAAATGAAGGGTATTCATATTTAGAATGATTCTTTAATCTTCTTTTGATTTCAATTCTCTGTTTATCGCTTTTACTTGCCTATCAAGGCTTGCCTGCAGTATACGGATCTCATCTACTGTATGCCTAACTGCCGACACGCCACTTGCCACGTCTCCTGCTACAGTCTTGGCATTCTTACTCAAAGTTGTGGCAAGTTCCTTTGCTTTATTTGCTGAACGAATCGCCCCTCTTTGTAGCTTTAAGCCGCTGTGAATCACACCATCACTGATGTCTTGCCTTGTATCCTTACC
>CAYXVJ010000120.1:0-6151 GCA_964468675.1 uncultured Oscillospiraceae bacterium | reverse complement strand
GAGGAGCTAAAAGAATTGCGCCTAAAAACCCTATTGTCGCGCCTAGACTAAAACCGCATGCGATAGACTTTTGTAATCTTCGTCTTTCTTCTTTATGGAAACGTTTTAGAACCTGTCTTGGCATGTCCATACCTCCTTAGCATGACTTTGCTATATTCATCATAACATTTTGTCTTAGCATGTTTTGTACGAGTAATACACTTCACAAAACAGAACAAATGTGTAACAATTATCCCAGCATCACTTGCTCTCAAAGGAATGAGTTAAAGAGGTACTTTTATTATGATTTTACAAGAATCCGCCCAAATGTATTTAGAAAACATCTTGATTATCGAGAACCGAACAGGTGAAGTCAGATCGATTGACTTAGCCGAAGAGATGGGGTTTTCAAAGCCTTCTGTGAGCCGTGCAGTCCATCTTTTAGCCGATAACGGTTACTTGATCATGGAAAGTGACGGCAGGCTTGTATTGACCAAACGAGGTCGAGATGAAGCCTTATCTGTCTATCAAAGGCATATTGTCTTGACCATATTCTTAAAATCAATTGGTGTGTCTCATCAAACAGCCGATGAAGATGCTTGTCGCATCGAACACATCATTGCAGAAGAGACATTTGAACGGATCAAAGATGTTTTAAGAGCAAAAGAAATCCCCTTCCCATCCGCAGACGAGAAGGAGCTTTTCACCTACCACGATCACTATTCGATCGAACATAGAGCAGCTGACGAACAGCGCAGCCAACAATCTTAGGTCGATTGACTTGCTTCTTTTTCTAAGAAGTGATCGATTTGTTCTTGTAAATCACGAGATGGTGTTTCAAACATATTGAGCAGGAAGTCACTGACTTTCTGCTTTTTAGTTTCCTCAACTTCAGCCATTGCCAGCTTAACATCTGCTCTTGCCGCTTCTAAAGCAGCTTCTTCATCTGCAGCAGTCCATAAACCTTTTTCTTCTAAGAAGCTTCGCATGCGCGTTAAGGGATCGCGTGCTTCCCAGTGCTTAAAGCTTTCTTCATCACGATAAATACTTGGATCATCACCAGACAAGGAGTGCGGATCAAAGCGTGAGCACAAGGTCTCAATTAAAACAGGTCCCTTACCTGATACAGTCCATTCTCGTGCAGCTCTAGATGCAGCTAGTACAGCTAAGACATCCATACCGTCTACTTGAATACCTGGAATACCTGCTGCAACTGCCTTTTGGGCAAGTGTTTTAGCCGCTGTCTGTGCTTCCCAAGGCGTCGAGATCGCATAACCGTTATTCTCAACGATATAAACAATTTGGGCTTTAAATACACCTGCAAAGTTCAAGCCTTCATAGAAGTCACCTTGTGATGTGCCTCCATCTCCCGTGTACGTTAAAGCGACTTGCTTAGAAGCACGTTTACGTAGCCCTAAACCCACACCTGCACCTTGAATCATCTGGGCTCCGATAATGACTTGAGGTGGTATACCGTTTAGCATGGTATAGTCGTTTCCTTGTACATGTCCGTTGTTCCAATGGAAGCAATGAGAAAGCGGTAAACCATGTAAGACTAAAGGTCCAAAGACACGATAGCCCGCTAACATAAAGTCTTCCTTTTGAAAGGCACTGTAAGAACCGATTTGAGAAGCTTCCTGACCCTGATAAGGAGCGTGGAAATGCATCCAACCTTGTCTTGCCAAGATGGTACTTCTCGTATTCAGCTCCCTGGTCCAGACCATTTGCTGCATCAAGCGCTTTAATGTTTCATCAGATAAATTCAATGCATCGTACGCGTCTTGATCCACGATTTTGCCATTCATATCGAGGATGGAAAAAGTAGGAAAATGTGTTTCTATTTGATCCAATTGTGCTTGGAAATCTAAAGGATTGCTCATATTCTTGCTCATGATTTGCCAGCCTTTCGTAGCTTTGCTTTTATATAAGGTACCAGCAGACGGATAGAAGTACAAGTTCTTTTGATGCTCAAACTATTTTTCTAACAAGTTCACCTATTAACATTTTACACTTTATAGTTGCGACTAACAAATGGCACATTCGATACCCCTTCGACACGGTTCAAGAACAATGCGCACATGAAGAAAAAGCCAGATAGAAGGTTACTAAAGTCAAGCATTTCTTCCTCTACAACATGGCCTTGCTCGATATGGCGATACAATAAGCGGACAAGGCTTTTGGCATCAACACGAAGCAAGTGTGCCTGCATAGCTGAGGTTGAGCCAGAAGGCAGGTAAAAGGCCATGCCCTCTTCTTTTGTAAGCTCGTGCATGGCATTCGTCAGATCTAGAAGGCGAGCCAATTCATCTTTTCTTAATGTGTATTTGGTCCTTAGTGATGCATTCAAGTGATAGATCATTTCCGTAAGCCACAAGAGTTCTTGATCTAATCGTTGGAACAAAGGAAGTAATGTTTCATCTTGGCATGTCAATGTCAAAACTTCAGCTCGTAGTAGGCCAGTCAATGACGCCATTCGATCGGTCATCAATTCAAAATCACAAAGTAAAGAACTGCTTTTATCCCTTAGAAAAGGATATGCCTCGTAAGGACTTTTATATACATCTTTCATCTTATCTCCAGCGCTCTAATGACTCATTCATGTATCCATGTACATCCATACCAAAGACCATTTCTAAACGCTCTTTGGTGCAAACATCTTGCCAGCTTCCTTGAGCCACGGTGATGCCCTCTTTTAATAAGAGAACTTGATTGGCAAGGCTCGATGCTAAATTTAAATCGTGCAATACACCACAAACAGCTCTCCTCGGTTCTTTAGCCCACTCTTTCAAGTAATCGATTAATTCTGTTTGGAATCGCAGATCCAAATGATTCGTTGGTTCATCTA
Source organism: uncultured Oscillospiraceae bacterium (assembly GCA_964468675.1). Classification (GTDB taxonomy): domain Bacteria; phylum Bacillota; class Clostridia; order Saccharofermentanales; family Fastidiosipilaceae; genus CAYXVJ01. The sequence continues at coordinate 3,327 of CAYXVJ010000120.1, read as the reverse complement.
AGAAGATTATATTTGGCTCTTGAGCAAGCGTACGTGCTAAAAATACACGTTGCAGTTGGCCACCTGATAAAGCGGTGATCTCTTGATCTTTAATTGACCATAAATCAACTTGTCTTAAGACTTTTTCAACTGCCCTTTTATCTTCTTCTCGTACCCCTGAAAACCAGTTGTTTTGCATCAAATGGTAACGGCCTAAGAGGACCGTTTCATAAACGGAATAAGAAAAATAAGCTTGTTCGACTTGAGCTAGAACAGCCATACGAGAAGCAAGCTTAGCTGTCTTCATGCGACGAATGTCTTCTCCATCAAATAACAAGAGACCCTCTGACATTAAAGTCCTAGTCACCGCGCGAATCAAGGTTGTCTTACCACAGCCATTGGGACCTAATATCACCAAGCGATCCCCTTCTTTTATGGTAAAGGAGATGTCCTTGATGATGTCTTCTTCCCCATATCCAGATTTAAGCCCTTTGACTTCTAATAAGGTTTTCTTCATGAAACCTGCCCCTTTCTACGTCTAAAGTAAACATACGCAAAAAACGGCGCTCCGATAATCGCGGTCACAGCTCCAACGGGTAGTTCTCTAGGTGCCAAAATTGTTCTGGCAAATAAATCAGCTAAAACCATAAGTGATCCACCTAGAAGCATGGACATCGGCATCACGATACGTTGGGATGTACCAAAGATCTTTCTAGTTAAATGAGGGGCAATTAAGTCCACGAATCCAATGACGCCAGTAAGCGATATACTAGCGCCCGTTAAAAGGGCAGTAATGACTAAAACAAAAGGTTTAACGAATTGAACGTTCACGCCTAAATTTAAGGCTTGCTTCTCGCCAAAGGTTAGGACATCAAGTTCTCTGTGGTAGCGAAATAAGCATACTGCACCAATGAGTAGGCTAATCAACACAACCGTTAGCTCTCGCCAGCCTAGACCAGAAAAACTTCCCATCTGCCAGCGCACCAATTGTTCCATCGTCTCTCTAGCAAGCGACATAATAAGAGCTAAGATTCCACTGAAAAACTGCGAAATAACCAGTCCGATCAAGATAATCGTGGTGTTATCCATACCGCGATCAAGTTTCTTAGCAATGGCTAAGACAATAAAGACCGTTAAAACACCACTGATAAAACCAGCTAAGGGGAATCCAATTGTGCGTCCCATGCTGCCAAAACCAAACAGCAAGACCAATGCTGCACCTAATGAAGCACCCGATGAGACACCTAAGGTAAAGGATGAGGCAAGTGGATTTCTTAATACAGACTGCATCACTACACCTGAAATGGATAGGGCTGCACCCACTAAAAAAGCCATCAATACACGAGGCAAACGGACTTGCCACAAGATGCCAACAAAGTTTGGATCAGTCGAGTCACTTAGCGTTGTATCAAAGAGCTTATGCGAGAGTATATCGAGCATGTCTTTGCTCCCAATGCGCACGCTCCCAATACCGATGGCAAGCATCAGTATTAGGACCGTAATGGCAATGGTTAAGACGACTAAAACGCTCGTCTGACGAAGGGATCTATTCGCCATAGTAATCCGGGTATACAGCTTTGGCAATCTCTACGGCTGCCTTTAATACATTGTGATTCGGCAAAGAGGACCAGCTGTTATCAATCTGATAGACAGCTCCATTTGCCACTGCAGTTACATTCTCCCAACCAGCTCTGCCTAGAATTTCTGCTACAGGATCTTCAATGTAGTTAATGTTCGTTAAGATGACATCAGGGTTAAGTGAGATAGCTGACTCTTCTTCTACTGGTAGCCAAGCCTCTTCGTGGGCGAGGACATTTTTTGCACCAACAAGTTCAATTATTTCATGTAAGAAGGTACCTTGACCCGTGCTATAAATATATGGCAATGCAGAGATTTCTACAAAGACAGTTTTCTGTTCTTCTTCTGGAATGGTCTTTGCAATTTCCTTTAGTTCATCTAGGCCATTCATAAATTCGTCGGCTAGAGCGTTCGCTTCAGTAGATAAATCTAAAACAGCACCTAAGAATAAAATGTCCTCTTGTATTTCTTGGACACTATTTGATGTAGGTATATAAGCTACGGTCACACCTAAATCAATTAATTGCTTGAAGATTGAATCCTCACCACCTGCATCAGAGATATTCGATGCTAAAATCAGATCCAAATTTAAAGCCATCAAGCTTTCAATATCTGGGCTCATCATATCGATGGCAAGCACATCACTAGATACGCCTTCAATAGCTGTTGAGAAGGTATCGATCGCAACAATCTTGTCTGCAACACCTAGCTCTACTAATACTTCAGTATTAGATCCTGCAAGGGATGCGATGCGATTGATTTCATCTGGTAAGTCAATTGCATTACCTGCTCTATCAAATTCGGGCTTTGCAGCTACTTCATCTGCAGTTGTCTCAGTAGATTCTTCTGTAGTTTCACTAGAAGTCTTACTTGTTCGTTCACTTGTCTCTTCTATTGTTGTTTCTTGAGTCAATTTTGTTACTTCAAGACTTGATGTTTGCTCTGTTGTACTGCTATTCTGACAAGCCGATACCAACAGTGTAAGGCTTAAAGCAAGGATTAATCCTTTTAGTCGTTTATGCATATTCATTGTCTTCCCTCCACGAAAGATGAATGCACTACCTAGGGGATCTTTCATTCTTGAATCAGAGAATAAAAAAGAACGACGAAATCGTCGTTCTAATAAAGTTACAGATAAACCATAAAGGTGAAAGCTAGCATTACACTATCTGTATCATTACTTTCCCGCCGAAAGGTAGATCAGGTAACATCAGGCAGGTCTCCTGGCTTACACGATATCTGCAAAAGCTATCCTTCCCGGTTACCCAGTGGTTATGGTCATTAAACCTTGCTCTTGCCTCGTGCTTACAGTAGCGGGGGCTGCTGCGGATTCTAACCGCATTCCCTATTCTATGCAAAACATACGTCTATGCCTTGCATCACCTTTTGTCACATCATTCAATTGTCAAATGTCAGCCACATGGCTGCCTCATAACGATACACAATAGCTTAGTTGTTTGTCAATCTACCTTGTATCGAGCTTGCAAGAATATAGTCACACTTGTGAGCTCTACTTACTCCACGACACAAGATAAAGTACAAAGGAGAAGAAGCCGATAATTAAGAGGAATTGAGCAACACCTGCTTTACTAGCTTCTTGTCTGCCAGTAGATGGTAAATCTACTGCTTCTCTTTGACTTGTACTTATATTAAGTTCTTCTGTAGTTAAGTAAGACTCTAGTAGTTTTACTGCTTCCCTTACTCCCCCATTTGCATGAGATGCAATTTCGTGTGCTATTCCTTCGCTTAATTCCTTGCCTTCTTTTTTGG
>CAYXVJ010000119.1:3079-7828 GCA_964468675.1 uncultured Oscillospiraceae bacterium | reverse complement strand
GAAGTCGGCGTGACCAGGTGTATCAATGATATTGACCCGGTGGCCCTTCCACTGAGCGGTGGTTGCAGCAGATGTAATTGTAATGCCGCGCTCTTGCTCCTGTGCCATCCAGTCCATGGTTGCAGCACCTTCGTGCGTCTCACCAAGTCTATGGATGCGGCCTGTGTAGTAAAGGACGCGTTCTGTAGTTGTTGTCTTACCGGCATCAATGTGGGCCATGATACCGATGTTTCTGGTATTCTCCAGTGTAAAGTCTCTGGGCATGAACTAATTCCCCTCCAGGTGCAAACTTACCATCTGTAATGGGCAAAGGCGCGGTTCGCATCTGCCATACGGTGTAATTCTTCTTTTCTTCTGAATGCGCCACCAGCTTCGTTGGACGCATCGATTAACTCTCCAGCTAGGCGCTCACGCATGGTGCGTTCGCCGCGCTTTCTTGAGAACTCCGTCAACCAGCGTAATGCTAGTGTTTGACGACGCTCTGGACGTACTTCAATCGGTACTTGGTAGTTGGCACCACCAACACGGCGGGCTTTAACTTCCAGCATTGGCATTACATTTTCTAATGCCTTATTGAATACTTCCAAAGGATCTTGACCTGTGCGTGAATGAACTAAATCAAACGCACCGTAAACGATCTTCTCTGCTACTGCCTTCTTCCCATCCAGCATAATGTTGTTCACGAGTTTCGTGACTCTCACATCATGATAAATAGGATCAGGAAGGACTTCTCGTGTTGGGACATGGCCTTTTCTTGGCACTTGTCTTCCCTCCTCTCATGATAATACGAGGCTTTTAAGCCTGATATCACAGGTACTCAATCTGCATCTATGGCAGACTGTGCCAGCAGCCACAGCCCTATAATTTCTAGGAGTGCTGTACAGACACAACGAGTTCAACCTAATCCGTTAGTTATTTGGTCTTAGCAGCCTTAGGCTTCTTAGCACCGTACTTCGAACGACTCTGCATACGGCCGGTAACACCAGCTGTATCAAGTGTGCCGCGAATGATGTGGTAACGAACACCAGGCAAGTCTTTGACTCTGCCGCCTCTGATCAGAACAACTGAGTGCTCCTGCAGATTATGGCCAATTCCTGGAATGTAAGCAGCAACTTCCATACCAGATGTCAGACGTACACGGGCAACCTTACGTAGAGCCGAGTTAGGCTTCTTCGGGGTTTGTGTTCTAACAACAGTACATACACCACGCTTTTGAGGCGAGTTAACTGTAGACTCACGCTTTGTCAGTGTGTTCACACTGTAGCTGAGTGCAGGTGACTTCGACTTATAAGTCTTGGACGCACGACCGTTCTTTACCAATTGGTTGAGTGTAGGCATCAATACAACTCCTTTCTTCTAATACTTGTTTTTATATTCTAAGTCTTGATTCGCTTCCATAAGGAATTCAGGCAACAAAAAATCTGCCCATCAAGGCTCAGACACCTAATAATACCATTTATCAAGTCAAAAGTGAATAGGACAATATCACCATATTTATCCTAGATGCGTGAGATTCCCCATATACTTCTGCAGTACTTCTGGGATTCTAACGCGACCATCAGCCTCTTGGAACTGCTCCATAATAGCAGGCAAGATTCTAGAGGTAGCTAAACCTGAGGCGTTTAAGGTATGTAAGAAATCGGTCTTATTGTCTTCTTGTCTACGGTACCTAATATTACCTCTTCTAGCCTGATAGTCTTTGGCATTCGATGCTGAAGAGACTTCCTTGTAGTCATTCATGGATGGAATCCAGACTTCAATGTCAAAGGTCGTAGCCATGGATGCAGATACATCACCTGCTGCAAGCTTGGTCAAACGATAGTGTAAACCTAAACCCTCCACCAAACGGCAGGCCTTTCCTACAAGTTCTTCTAATGCAGCATCGGAGTCCTTAGGTAATGCATATTGGAACATCTCAACTTTATTAAACTGATGCCCTCTTATCATACCGCGCTCTTCTGCTCGATAGCTGCCAGCCTCTTTACGGTAGCAAGGGGTGTAAGCAAAGTACTTTCTGGGTAAGCTCTTCTCATCTAAGATCTCATCGCGGTGCATATTGACCAATGCTGTTTCAGCCGTTGGCAAAATAAAGCTATCACCAGGTTTTCCTTCTGCTGTTTCAAGCCAGAACACATCCTCTTTGAATTTCGGGAACTGACCTGCAGTAAAGCCACAGTCATAATTTAAAATATGGGGCAAGAAGAGCATCTCATAGCCATCTTTTAAATGTTCACCGACGAAGTAGTTTAATAGTGCCCACTCCATTTGAGCTGCCTGATTTCTGTATACCCAGAAACCTGAGCCCGATAGTTTTGCACCTCTTGTGTAATCGATCAAACCTAGGTCTTCTGCGATGTCCACATGGTGTTTTGACTCAAAGTCGAACGCAGGTCTTTCGCCAAATACCTTGACCACTTGGTTTTCTTCCTTACCACCAGCTACAACATCATCAGCTGGCATATTCGGTAATGCTGCCAAGAATGTCACTTGTTTTTCTTCTAGTTCAGCAAGGCTCTCTTCTAAGCGCTTGATTTCATTGCCTAGCTCTTTCATCTCAGCTAAGATCTCTGATACATCTTCGCCTTTTTTCTTTAATTGAGGCACCAAAGCGGATGTTTTATTCCTCTTCGCCTTTAACTGTTCTGTCTCTGAGATCAAAGAGCGTCTTTCTTTATCATTTTCCAACAAAGACGAAAAATCCACCTCAAACCCACGCTTAGCGAGTGCTTTGGTAACCAATTCTGGCTCTCTTCTGATCAATTGAATATCTAACATCCCTCTACCTCTTGTTTCACATAAATTCTCTTAATTTTCTATCTATATCATACCGATTTTTAGCTAGTCATTTCAAGTGCTCACCAATTGCTTTAAAGCATTCATATCCAAGATATTAAACGAGTTTTTGTAAAAATCAATCAAACCTTCTTCTTTCATCCGTCCAAGCTCTCTAGACATGGATGGTCTTGAAACATTTAAGTATCTTGCCATACCCTCGCGATTCATGGCAACAGTAAAACTTTGCTTTCCAATAGCTCTAGCTTGCTGCATCAAAAATACCGCTATCCGATCACGCATAGCATTCTTGGTTAGAATCTCGATACGAGAGCGTAAGTTTAATGTTTTAGATGCAATGAGTTCTAGCATATTACTACTAAGTCTTAATGCAATATCAGGATGCTGCTCATCCTTCATATATTGTACACGGTCAATTGGTATAAACAGTATTAAGCAATCTGTAGCGCTCACAACAGTAGCAGGCCAGAAAGCGGGTTTTGAAAAGGCGGTCATCTCACCAAACATGTCACCTGCTTCAATCATGTCGACCGGAAAGATATTACCTTGCTCATCATATTGCCGGATTTCCGCCTCCCCAGAGACCAGTATGCCAAAATCGCTTTGGGCTGAACGCTGGTGCCTGATCGGAAATTCTTTCGCATATAAAAGTAAATTCACTCCCGGGTGACTTAAATACATGTCTAATTCATCTATCGTTAAACCAGTGAAGAACTGGCAGTCTATTTTCAAGATCTTTTCAATCTGCTCTTTGTCGAGGCGTTTAGGCTGTGCAGTCATAAAGTTCCTCTTTCAACTTGTTCATTGTAGCTGTGGCTACCGAAGCTGATCCCAAGTTAACATAAACTGATTAAAGGTAACGGTAAAAGAGTTACCACATAGAAAGGAAGTGTATACATGGAAAAAATGTTTTGCTTTCAATGTGAGCAGACTGCTAAAGGTACAGGATGTACCATGCAGGGTGTTTGCGGTAAGAATCCACTCGTCGCTTTCGCACAAGATGACATTACTTTGTCTTTAATTGAGTTAGCCGTACGTGTTAGAGGACTAGAACGCACGCCTTCAACCGATAGACTCATTCTAGAAGGGTTGTTTACTTGTATTACAAACGCCAACTTCGACGATGAGAAGTGTGCCGAATTAGCACAAGCACTTCGCACTGAAACAGCTACTTATGACAGTGTGAATGATCCAATGAATATCGTTGTCAATACAACACACGATATTTTCCACGGTGACGTAAATCAAGTTTCATTACGTAGCCTTCTCCTATTAGGTCTACGAGGAATGGGCGCTTACGCCTATCATGCTTATGTTCTAGGCTATAGAGACGATAAGATGATGGACGAAATGGTTTACTACCTATCCGCATTAGCAGAGGCACATTCAGTTGAAGAATGGCTACAACTACTGCACGATTTCGGCATCAGTAACTATGGAACCATGGAGCTTCTAGATCGTGCCAATACAGAAAGCTTTGGCAATCCAGAACCTACCTCTGTCACCATGAAAGTCGAAAAAGGACCTTTCATCGTTATCAGCGGTCATGATTTCCACGACCTCATCCAATTGCTCGAGCAAACCAAAGACAGAGGCGTAAACATCTACACCCACGGTGAGATGCTACCAGCTCACGGTTACCCACTCTTACACAAATACAGTCACTTGAAAGGTAACTTTGGTACTGCATGGCAAAATCAGCAAAAAGAATTTGCAAACGTACCAGCAGCCTTCTTGTTTACAACCAACTGCATCATGCCACCTCGTAAAACCTACGATGACCGCGTATTTACAACAGCAGTTGTTGAATATCCAGGCCTTGTCCACATCGATGGTGACGAGTTTGACGTCAAGGACTTCTCCGTTGTCATTGACAAGGCAATCGAACTTGGTGGCTGGGATGAAGATCAAGTATTCACCGGCATCAATGGCGGTTCCAAACTAACTACTGGTTTT
>CAYXVJ010000119.1:0-3069 GCA_964468675.1 uncultured Oscillospiraceae bacterium | reverse complement strand
CAGATGTCGTTGTTGACGCTGTGAAGAGCGGCTTAGTCAAGCACTTCTACCTCATCGGTGGTTGTGATGGTGCCAAGCCTGGCCGTAACTACTACACTGAACTTGCAGAAAAAACACCAGAAGATAGCTTAATCCTAACGGTTGCTTGTGGTAAGTATCGTTTCAACGACTTAGACTTAGGCCATATTGGACCTTTCCCACGTATCATGGATATGGGGCAATGTAACGATGCCTATTCAGCCATTCGTGTTGCCTCTGCATTGGCAGAAGCTTTTGATACTGACATCAACAGCATTCCGCTAACAATCGTCTTATCTTGGTACGAACAAAAGGCAGTCTGTGTCCTCTTATCACTCTTAGCTTTAGGCGTGAAGAACATTAAATTAGGCCCAACACTACCTGCATTCGTCTCTTCAGATGTATTGACGGTTTTAAGTGAGCAGTTTGGTTTAACACCGATTAGCACACCAGAAGTAGATTTAGCTGCAAGCCTTGCCTAAGTGAATTAAACAAATAAAAATGAGAGCTCGGGATTTTACTCCTGAGCTCTTATTTTTATCTTAAACTTTTCAATGAATGACTTACGATTGCAAATACTAAAATGATCTAGACAGGCATATGCGGGAAGTCTTTTTGCCGCCAATACTCATAGATACAGATGGCTACAGAGTTCGACAAATTCAAACTCCTATTATCAGGTGCCATGGGGATGCGTATACCACGTTCAGGATGTGCAATTAACATGGACTCTGGCAGACCTTTTGTCTCCTTACCAAAGACAATCAAACTGTTATCAGGATACTGTACATCGCTATAGCGGCGCTTTGCCTTTGTTGTCGCATAGAAAATCGCCTCATAGTGGCGATTGGCAATCAAATCTTCAAAGCTGTCCCATAGGTCTAGTTCTAACTTATACCAGTAATCTAGACCTGCCCTTTTTAAGTGCTTGTCGTCTAAGCTAAAACCTAGTTTACCGATTAAGTGTAAGGGTGTACCTGTTGCTACACAGGTCCGGGTTATATTGCCTGTATTAGCAGGAATTTCTGGTTCGATCAGCGCGATCTCCAATGGCATTTAGTCTATCTCCTCTTTCGCTTGGCGAATGATATTTTCTAATTTTTGTAATCTATGGTTCATTCCAGATTTACCTAAAGGTGGATCCATCAAGGCACCTAATTCTGCTAAAGATAAGCCTGGGTTGTCAATCCTCACACGAGCAGCTTCCAGCAAGTCGCTAGGTAATTTCTTTAAACCAATGTGTTCGTCATACCAGTAGAGTGCTTCAGATTGTCTAGCAGCGGTGTTGGCAATGCGAGAGGCATTTGCTGTATCACAGTTCACCATGCGGTTCACGGCATTGCGCATGTCTTTTTCAACCCGTAACGCTTCAAAATTCAACAGAGATGTATGGGCACCAACCAATCCTAAGAAATCGGAGATTTGCTGTCCATCCTTTAAATAGACAACGTTATAACCATAACGCTTTAATAAGCTGCCTTGGATCTCATGGTTCTCTAATAGATCCAGACAAAACTTAGCCACTTGCAAGCGTCTACAAGCAAGTTCCAAATGATATGCTCTACTCGGTTCAGAGACTGAACCACCTGAAAGATACATGGCAGCTAATACGCCTAATTCATCCTCACTTGTCAGTTCTGGACCCGGTGCATGAAAGCGGCCACGAAATGTATCAAAATTAAAAATTTCATCTAAGAACTGCTCAGATAACTCTAACGCTTCTTTACCTTCGACGCGAAGTGTATATAGTTCTCTACCTTCAGTCAGTTCGGTCTCAACATCAAGTACTTGCTTAAAATCTTGGCTCAAACGATCCGAAAATGCTTTATGACTGGTTGCTAATGTAAGCTCATTGGTATGGAAACGAGCATTCAATAGCAAAGCAGTCGCGAGCTCTAATGCCTGTCCTCTGGCATCTAGCTCTCTTCTACATAAATCATCTTTGATCGATTGTGAAAATGACATCTGAACCTCTCTTTAATTTACAGATCAAGTTTTTGATTGCGGCCAAAAATCTTAGTCTTCGCCGATGCAATCTTACGGTCGATGGACGAGGCACCTAGACTAACCAAAATCTTCGCAAGCGCATCGCTATCGTGACGCACTCGTTGACCTTGTACGAGCATCAGGTTTGCAACAATTAACTCAAATGATGCACCTTCTAAACGATCGAGGTCACATTCTACAATGGATGCATTTTGCTCTTTATAGCGGCCATGAATTTCTTCATCGATCACTTCGTTATTAGCAATGACATAATCTAGAAAGCTAGACGTCTTATGCGTTGCATTTAAGATTGCCTCCACATGGTCTGCACAGCTATAGTCTCTTGTTTCAGCTGGCTGCGTCATGATGTTGCAGACATAACAAACTGTTGCCTCAGTGTCTTCAATTGCACGCACGATAGCCGGAAACAATAGGTTTGGAATAATGCTTGTGTATAAGCTTCCAGGACCCAAGACCACTAAATCGGCATCTAAGATCTCATTGATGGCTTCACGAAGTGGCTCAGCTTGCTCAGGGATCATGCACACTTTCTCGATGCGAACGCCCTTAGGTAAATCGTATTCACCAATTGCAGACTCCCCTACAATCGTACGGCCATCGCTTAAATGCGCCTCGATGTTGATATCACTTAATGAGACAGGTAATACTTTACCTGTAACAGCTAAGACATTGGAAAAGTTTCTAATGCCATCATAAAAGCTACCTAAGACTTCTGTCATGGCAGCAATGAACAAATTACCAAAGTTATGACCTGCAAGACCACCTTCAGAAAATCTATGGTTCATAAGTGGATCCATGAGGCTCTCACTGTCCGCTAATGCCAAAATACAGTTCCTGATGTCTCCTGGCGGCAGCATACCCAATTCTTTCCTGAGCATGCCAGATGAACCACCGTTATCAGCTACAGTTACGATGGCTGTGATGTTCTCTGTATAAAGTTTTAAACCGCGAAGCATGGTTGATAAGCCTGTACCTCCACCGATAACGACTACTTTAGGGCCCTTACTCGGTTGACGCTGGTACAAGTCTACATTCTTATGCATG
>CAYXVJ010000118.1:1706-8025 GCA_964468675.1 uncultured Oscillospiraceae bacterium | reverse complement strand
TTCGAACTCATTGACTAACTCATAGTCCCAATTAGTACAAATACCCTTGCTGCTTCAGGATTATACCGGTAACGTTGCTCAACTAATAGGATGTATTGCTCTGTGTAAGTTGCACCGAAATCAGTGGTAGAAGTGATGCCTTTTTCTTTTAAAATGTCGTTTGCAGTACGGACTGTCTCACTACTTTTGTTGTCGTACTCATAAAAGCCAACTTGTGGAATATAATAGTTGAGAGTGTCATCTGTATAAAGACTGCCCCAAGAACTCCAAGGGTCTACTAGAATGACTAATTCTCCAGTGTTCAGATCAAATCGCTATAGTCTCACTTGGTTTTCATTAATATAGTCTGGTATATAGAGATAATGTTCGTAAAATAGAAAACCAACTCAGTCGGACTTTTGTCACCTAATCGCGTACAGTAAAGGCCAAGATAGGGATTAACTCTACTTGTACCATTAATATTAAATAGTAAACTACCACACATGATATAAGGGTAAAAGATATCATAAGATTCATGCCCAAACAACTTTAGAAGTATTGCTTTATGAGCAATATTAAAGCGTCATGGTCTTGATGAAATACATACAACCCATGACGCTTATAGCTTTATTTAAAAGATTCTTGTTTCTAGCTACGCAGTTTTGCTCCACACGTTTTTTCAAGTGCAGCTAAAACTTTCTTACTCTCTTCGTCGATCAGCTCAGCAGTTAAAGTACGTTCGCTAGAACCTATCCAATAGCGGAAGATGATGGATTTAGTACCTTCAGGTAATTGCTTACCGTAGTACTCCTCTGTAAAACGGCTACGCTTCACGAAAGGAGCGATGGCTTCTTCAATCTGCTTCCATTGTATGCTACTTGCTACAACAACGTTCATGTCTAGCCAAACCTCTGGATACTGGGGTAATGGTTCATAGACGTTTGTTCTAGAAGGTAAAGCAGTTAATGCATCGACATTCAATTCTGCCAGCACCACAAGGTGATGCTTAATCCCTGCCAAGTGCTCTGTCTGGAGCGATGCTAAGGCAATCGATCCGATCACTTGGCCTTCTTGGTCTGTAATGTTCAGCCACATCTTAGGATCCGCATAGCTTGGTTTTTCACTTTGTGTGAAGCCAAGGCCTTCCAAGCTTGCTAAGCGAGGTATTGCTTCAACAACGCCTTTAGCTTCACGAAATAGGCTCATCGCGTCGTGACCGACAAGAGCAAAGGCAAGATGGCGTTCTTGATGCGGTAATACCTCATCTGGATCAGAAGGTGTCATATGCCCCTTCTTAAAGACTTGAGCCAGTTCAAAGATCTTAAATTGATCGACAAAACGGATATTCTTCACTACAGCTTCAAGCATGCCTGGAATTAAACTTCCACGAACATGGCGCTCATCTGGTGCTGGTGGCGCTTCCAATTCTAACCAATCACTAGTATCCAAGCCTGCTGCGTCAATGAATTCACGCTTCGGCCACGGATAGGTAAAGATCTCTTGGAAGCCTGCTCTAAAGGCCAATACTTCTTTAATTTTACGCTTGGCATCTACATCGCTTTGATTCACAAAATCATCTAGTTTGATGGATGGTGAGATGAACTCAAAGTTCTCATAGCCAATTAACCTTGCTACTTCTTCCAAGATGTCATCAGGCAAAGAAATATCACCAGTCGATCGCCACACAGGTGCCTCTACAACGAAATGACCATCAGTCTCAGATACGACCGTGATCCCTAGAGGCTCCAACAACTTAGCTACATCATCGACTGAGATCTCACGACCCATACGTGTCGTTAAGAAGTCTAGATCCACTTCAATCTGCTTAGGCTTAGTCTCTATACCTTTGGCTTCACCAAATGCAGTGATACTGGCATCAGGATACAGTTCATGAATGAAGTAGGCTGCTAAACCTAGAGCTTGATCTACTCTTGCGGTATCAATAGCCTTCTCAAAACGAGTGGATGCCTCCGTACGAAGTCCATGTCTAGTGGCTTGTCTCCTCACACACATGGCATCAAATGAAGCTACTTCCAAGACCATTTCTTTGGTCTCATTTAGAATCGAATCTTTCTTACCACCCATGACACCAGCTAGCGCTATTGGTACTTTAGTGTCAGTAATGAGCATATCAGTAGAGTCTAAATCCAGGACAGTCTCATCTAAGAGCTCAAGGGTTTCGCCAGCCTTTGCCTGACGTACAGTAATTCCGTTCGGAACATGGTCAAGATCAAAGCCGTGTGTTGGCTGTCCTGTTGCCAGCATCACATAGTTGGTAATATCGACTAGATTGTTAATGGGACGAAGGCCTACAGACCATAAGCGTCTTTGCATCCAAAACGGTGCAGCTTCTACGCTTAGTCCTGAGAAGACAGCAGCAGCATAACGCATGCAGTTATCTGTCTCAATCTCAACTGGGTAAGACCTTTCATCCCCTGATAATTCAAATTTAGGCAATGGCTTTAAATCTAAGCCGTAAATGGCTGCAAGTTCTCTTGCCATACCATAGTGACCCCAAAGGTCAGGACGATTGGTCATCGATTTGTTATCAATCTCTAATATCAAGTCATCTAAGTCCAAGACATCGCCTAATGCTTCACCAGCATTCGCTTCAAAGTCTTTTAGATCCATAATGGAGTGATCGTCTTCTGGTGGAAATAAATCTTCTAAATCCAATTCATTGGCACCACAGATCATGCCTTCGCTAAGTACACCACGAAGTTTTGCGCTCTTGATCTCAACAGGATCGCCTTCGCCATGCCATCTGACCATGCTTCCAGGAACTGCTACGGCAACTTTTTGACCGATATATAAATTTGAGCCACCACAGACAATTTGTAAATCATGGTCAGCTCCAGCATCAACCATACAGACTCGTAAGAGATCTGCATCAGGGTGAGCTTCAACTTTTAAAATAACACCGACAACGATGCCTTCAATAGCATCTTTAGGGTTTTCTATTCCTTCTACTTCAACGGTACGCATCGTCAGATCGTGGCTTAATGTGTCCATATCCAGATCTAAAGGTAAGTCTACGTAATCGCGCATCCAATTTAATGATAGTTTCATCTAGCTCTCCTCTACTTAAACTGTTGTAAGAACCTTAGGTCTCCACTATGGAAGTGTCTGACATCGTCCACACCATATCTCATCATCACCAAGCGATCGAGACCTATATTGATGTAGAATCCAGACCACTCTTGTGGATCTAATCCTGCAGACTTCAGTACGTTTGGATGCGGTACGCCACCTGGCATAATCTCTATCCAGCCTACTTGTTTACAAACACTACAGCCATCGCCTCCACAGACCTGACACTGCATATCAATTTCAAAACCAGGCTCTACAAAGGGGAAGAAACCAGCACGCATACGTATTGGCACTTCATGACCAAAGACTTTCTCCAAAATGGTCTTCACGAATAATTGACCCGACGCAAAAGAGAAATCTTTATCTACAATTAAAGCTTCATATTGGAAGAAAGCACGTTCGTGCCTAGCATCTGTAGATTCGTTTCTATATACTCGACCCGGATAGACAATACGAGCTGGAGCACCATGTTCTTTTAGATACCTGACAGACGCACCTGTTAAGTGTGGACGCAAGCACAAGCGCTTAGCTCCACTCAGATCGTCTTCATCTGTTTCAGCTTTAAGCCAGTACGTATCCATAGATTCACGGGCAGGATGTTCAGGAGGGAAGTTTAGCGCATCAAAAGCATAACGTTCGGATGTGATTTCATCTTCAGAGAACACTTCAAAGCCCAGGGAGCGGAAGGCATCGTTTAAATCATATTCCATTTGCGTAATAGGGTGCAGCGCACCACCAGCAGGCAATATACCAGGAACAGTTAGGTCTACATCACCTTCTAAATGCGAAGATGTTGCGATGATTTCTTGCTCTCTAACCTCAATGGCCTCTGCGATCGCATTCTTTACACGGTTACCTTCTTGTCCTAGCTCTTTACGGAGCTCAGCTGGTTGCTTACCTATCTGCTTTAATAAAACAGTTAAGCTACCTTTTTTACCCATCAATTGTTGTCTAGTTTCTTGAAGTAAATCACTTGTTTTAACAAGCGAAATTTCTTCCAGCGCTTGATCTAAAAGCGCTTTCAAATCATCAAACATAAATCCTCCTATAAAAACCAAAAACCCATAGCCTAAGCCATGGGACGAAATTTACGGTTCCACCTCAATTGTCGATATCCAAGCCTCATCGACCTCGCGCACATCGGGTTTAGGGCTTTGTCCCCATCCATGCATTACTAGTTAACAAATATACCCGATTGTACTAATAAGTACAAGCGCGAAGTCTTTATATGCTACTAAAATTGCCTTAAAAATTAAATACTATTCAAGAGGCTTCCGTTCCAATATATTCTTTTTAATACGCTTTTGTCCTCCTACCAAAGCAGTCAAATAATAAATGAGTACGATGGTGATCACGAAGAAAGTGACTGCATACCATTCACTTAAAACAAAGAAGCGAGTTGATTTAACTGAGAATATAAAAAAGTTACTCAGTAGCAAATACAATAGCGATTGTTTTCCGATTTGTTCCATATATCTCAGCTGAAAACGACCGTTCAACCACTTTGAGGCAAAGTAATATAGCATGATAAATGCAGCGCTACCAGCTATCCATAAAAAGGTTGGTGGGAAACGTCCAGGTAGTCCCCTACCAATTGAACGAACTAGTACATATACTGAGAACAGCAACGATATCAGGGATACGGGTATTAACACTTTTTTACGATCACCATGCTGCGCAAACAAAATACCAAGAGCAAAATAAATGCTATAAGGAATGACTGGGAACATGGTAAAATCAGTTCTTCCCCATATCGCTGCCAAAATCGGTTGCGACGTATAAGGATACCAGAACGAAGATGCAATACTCAAAATAATAATGATATATGGTAGATAGCGCAGACCTCGACGCATGAGCGGCTGCAACACTAAGATTAGAGCCATCAGTACTGCAAACGATAGTAAGAACTCTGACCATTTGGGTATGTTTTGAAATGTCAAAATATCAATGATATAACGACGTGCAAATATCCCGTTATCTATAAAGATATAATATGCAAAGCCACTGAAGTAATAAGCCAGCAGCATCCGAAGTACATTTTTGAAGATTCTTGGTGCTGACTCACGATATGGCTTTTGCAAGTAAGCAAGATAGCTTACATAGCCAAACGAGAAAAAGAAAGCCGAAAATGTTGTTAAATTAATATACTCTGACACTCTAAACGCAAGCGTGCCCGGCTGCAAAGCTACAAAAAACTGTAGACAATGAGCCAGGACCATTTGTAGCGTCAAAATTCCCTTGAATACATCAATATGTCGATGACGCAAATTAAATTCTCCTCAAATTATTCTTTCACACCAGACTGTATGGATAAGCCTCTTGCAAAATATTTTTCAGTAAACAAGTACAGTACAATCATCGGCACGACGGCAACTACTGCAATAGCACTCATTCTTGCTACTTGGTTTCCATATACACCTCTAGCTAGTTGCAAGCCAGCTGTCAATGTTAAACGGTCAATGTTATTGATCGCAATCGTTGGCCATAGGAAATCATTCCAACTACCAGTAAAGGAAAATAAAGCAACAACAGTTAAGATTGGTTTTGATAGCGGCAGTATCAATCTGAAGTAGATACCATATTCACTTGCACCATCAATTCTTGCTGCTTCAAGCAAGGAATTAGGGATGCTATAGATGAACTGTCTAATCAAGAAGATATTCATCACACCTGCTAAACCAGGAACGATCAATGCTGTCGGTGTATTCAACCATCCAAAAGTCAGCATGAGCTTATACATTGGAATAATGTTCGTAATAGCAGGGAAAGTCGACAAGGTTAACAGGGTTAAGAAAATGGTCTCCCTACCTCTGAACTTCAGCTTTGCATAAGCATATGCAGAAGATGATGTAATTAAAACCGTCAATACACTCGATATAGTCGAGACAAACATTGAATTTCCGAACCAGTTAAAAACTGGTAATTGCTTATTATTGGGATCTAAGATTTCTTTAAAGTTATCTAATGTCCATGTCTTTGGCAGGTATAAAAATCCACCAGCTTGATTGATCTCCATGTCTACTTTAAACGCAGACGTAATAATCCATAATAAAGGTACTAAAAAGATCACTGCAAGTATAAACAGAAAGATAAACGAAATAATCTTAGCTAATGAAACGGGTTTACGTGTACGCACTGTCTGGTTCATAAATACCTCACCTTCTTAACTATCCTGATTGCGGAGCAACCTTAATTGGAACAATGAAACGACAGCTATAATCAAGCCTAAAATAACAGCCATTGAACTGGC
>CAYXVJ010000118.1:1345-1696 GCA_964468675.1 uncultured Oscillospiraceae bacterium | reverse complement strand
CTGTACCAAATGCTAAGTTGCGAATATACATGAGCAATACGAATGTGCTCTCAGATGGGCCACCTCCTGTTTGCATCAATGGTTGACCATATATATTGAATTGAGCAATGACTGCTGTAATCAAGGTGTAAGCGAGTGGGAATCGTATAGAAGGGATGGTGATGTACCACGTTTGTTGGAGAAAATTTGCACCATCTATTTTTGATGATTCAACGAGCGACTGATCCACATCTGCAAGTGCAGCAATGTAGATGATCAAGTTACCGCCAATAATCCACCAGAGCGTTGTAATCACAATCGTCATCCATGCATAAGGTTGTTCTCCATACCAGTTTACGCTGGTACCAAAGA
>CAYXVJ010000118.1:0-1335 GCA_964468675.1 uncultured Oscillospiraceae bacterium | reverse complement strand
TTGATGAAGCAGAAGCACATCTAACTGGAAAGAAGCGATTAAAAACAAAGAGCCAAGTCAAAGTAACTGCAGATATTGAAAACAATGTTGGCATATAGAAGATACTTTGAAAAACCCTAGCACCTTTCGGTTTAATATTGATACAGATAGCGATAATAAACGGAATCAATAACTGAAATGGAACGGTAATAATAACGAAGATAATCGTGTTCTTCAAACCATTCCAAAACTGTCTATAAAAAGTTGAATCTTGATTCGTCAAAATTGTCTTGTAATTTTCCAATCCGATCCAAACAGGATCACTAAATAATGTCCACCTCGTAAATGAAGCATAGATTCCATAAACTGTAGGAATCAAAAAGAAAATAGAGAAGACAATTATATGCGGTGCTAGGAACACATAGGGAGCTATACGTGATCCATCGATCCTCTTTTTCCTATTACTCTTTTGCATAATATATCACCCTTATCTACGGGAACGCGCACGACAGCTTGCTGCCGTGCGCCTACCGCTTATAGATTCACTAAAAAACTAAGCAAATTAACCTTCAGTACTGATACGATCTTTTGTCTCTTGTACGGCTTGATTCAAACCTTCCATTGGATCCAAACGACCGAAGAAGATATCACCTAAAACCTTGTCTAAGGATTCAACAGCGTGACCATAGTACTTGTAGTCATAAATCTTCAATTCTTCGTTTTGTTCAGACAAGAAACTTTGTGGCATGTCTGCGAATTCACTCACTTCATTAATAGAGACATGAGCAGGTGTTTGGCCAGCTCTTGCCCACTCAATACCGTTGTTACCAACGAAATCGATGAAATCAAAGACTGCAGCAGTTTTCTCATCATCACGAGCATCGTTTACTGGTAATACAAATTGGTGAGAAGATGACCAGTTACCCTTGGTGTTCGCGTCAAATACAATGTAGTCAAACATTTCGACATTAACATCCGACTCTTTTACGTTGTTGTACATCCATTGACCTTCTGGACAATAAAGTACTGAACCACCTAGGAACATCGCCCATGAATCGTCACCTTCAATTTGGGTATATCCCTTATCATGCATATCGCGCCACTTATCAAGCACTTCAACAGCTAACTCATTATTAAAATCTGGTACGCTACCATCTGTACTTAGCGTGCCACCAAGTTGAGCATAAGCTGCTAAGAATTTTACTCTGAGCCATGCCATACCAATCGGAATAATGTCATCCATGCCTTTTTCAGCAATGATCTCTGCAGCTTCTTCTACTTCATCCCAAGTAACCACGCCGTCATCTAAGTGATCGAGACCTAACTCTTCGTAAAGATCCATGTTCACATAACCAA
>CAYXVJ010000117.1:524-8066 GCA_964468675.1 uncultured Oscillospiraceae bacterium | reverse complement strand
CTTTAGCAGATCTTGTAAACGGTGGTTCCAAATGCCCTGAATACATAAGTGAACTAAGGCCTACACCTTCTTCATAAAATTGCCTGACCAGCGGTATATCATCGACACTTTGTGCAACGGTTCCACTAGCTTCATCTTGTTTAAACATCAACCAACACTCATCTGGTGCTAAGCTCTCCACTAAATTGGGGCTGTGTGTGCTAAACAAGATTTGACTATCTTCGTTTTGTAGTATGTATGCTCTTATAGCTATTGCTAGCTCATCGATCATGTTGAAATAGAGGCCTTGGTCAGGATTTTCAATAAAGATGACTGCTCTTGGATCTGGATCCGAGAAGAGCAAAAACAAACTGAACAGCTTCATTTCTCCAGGACTTGCTTGCCCCTTTTTAATGCGTTCAAAGACCCCCTTGGCATCTGGTAAACGAATCTTTATCTCGTTCATCACCTTAGTATAGTGCTTTGAATCATTGGCCTTGATGTACGCTAAAACATTAGCTACATTGCTCCCATCTGCATTTAAGTGATGGTGCTCACCCATACCGTTAGCAAGTTGCAAGCGATGTTTATCTTGCATCGTACGCCTCACATCATCGCTTTGTGTGTCTGGGATATGGCAAAAATACCAAGAAGATATAAAGCTATATAATGCGGTTAATGATTCGTACTCTAGCATCCTGCCATAAACAGCCAGAGCTGGAACCTTACGATCTAATATCTCTGCTTTCTTCAGCTCTCCATCCAATAAGACCACACCTCTTGCTTGCTTCAAATCTAAGCATGTAACGTACCTACTCTTGTCTATTTGAAGTTCTTGTTTACGCACTAGTTGATTTTCTTCATCATGAGTCAGTAAGATACGATGTGCTTCTTCTTTTGTAATCCGAGGCCTACCATGCTTATCCGAGGTGATGGACAAGTGATACGACAGTAAAGCACTGTGTGGCTTACTAAAGACAAGCAAGTCAAAACGCATGTCCTCTTTGGCTTGCCTAGAGATAAGCTTATTAAAGCCAATGTTACTACCATGCACAGCTGCAGCCGCAAGTCCCTCTTGCAGTGCAATAAAAAGAAACTCGAGGCTGCGAAAGAAGGAACTCTTTCCGACATTATTCGCACCGATAACACCTGTTAAATCTTTCAAGACTCGCTTGACTTCTAGTG
This sequence comes from uncultured Oscillospiraceae bacterium, assembly GCA_964468675.1. Taxonomy (GTDB): domain Bacteria; phylum Bacillota; class Clostridia; order Saccharofermentanales; family Fastidiosipilaceae; genus CAYXVJ01. The sequence goes on along the minus strand of CAYXVJ010000117.1, from coordinate 6,902 downwards.
TTTGTCCATCGGGTATTAAGCTTGGATCTTGACCTAATGTTACATCCGTTAACGCTTCAAAATTTCTGATACGTACACCTAATAACATAAATAGCCTCCTGTCTATCTTTCTAATCAGACAAAAAGCCCACCTCAGTAGAATTGAAGCGGGCTTAATCTTAGTAGATCATGTTTAAACGTTTGGATCCGTGATGACTTCTTTTAGTGCTGTGCCTAAAGTAGTCAAGTTCTGCAGTTCAGACGGCACGATGATCTTCGTTGCCTTACCATCTGCGACCTTTTCAAGTGTCTCAAGGCTACGTAATGAGATCAAAGGTGCATCGGCTTGCACGTTCTTAATCTTCATTAAACCTTCAGCCCTTGCAGTCTGAACGGTTAAGATCGCTTGAGCCTCACCATCGGCTTCGCGGATCTTTTGTTCACGGACTGCATCTGCACGTAAGATGGCTGCTGTCTTTTCACCTTCTGCAACACGAATGGCTGCTTCCTTCTCACCTTCAGCTCTTAAGATCGCTTCACGCTTCTCACGCTCAGCCTTCATTTGTTTTTCCATCGCAGACTGAATGTCTTGTGGTGGCAAGATGTTTTTAAGTTCAACACGGTTCACTTTAATGCCCCATGGATCCGTGGCTTCATCCAAGATCAAACGCATTTTTGTATTAATCAGGTCACGAGAGGTCAAGGTTTCATCCAGCTCTAGATCACCGATAATATTACGAAGTGTTGTTGCTGTCAGGTTCTCTATAGCCGCTGCTGGGCTTTCAATTCCATAGGTGTATAATTTTGGATCTGTTATTTGATAGAACAAGACGGTATCAATTTGCATTGTAACGTTATCTTTAGTTATTACAGGTTGTGGTTGGAAGTCGTACACCTGTTCTTTTAAAGATGCGATACGAGAGATTCGATCAATAAAAGGGATTTTAAAGTGGATACCTGTCTCCCAAGTAGTCAAATAAGCACCTAAACGTTCTACAACATAGGCTCTTGCTTGGGGAACAATTCTAATATTTCTGGCTAAGATTACGACGATAATGAGGACGATAATAACGACGACGGTCAACTGACCAAAACCATCGAACACATCGGTCATAAGGGTCAATAAGTTCATAATGTACTCCTTTATGCTAGTTCTTCTTGTCCAACTCTTTGTGCATGATACTGCTGTCAACTGCTATAGGACTTGCACCTAGTCCTTAACAGCATCTTCTTTAACGTCATCTAATGGAATTTGTTCAACGATCAGCTTAACACCTCGAATCTCTAGGATCCTAACATGTTCACCAACTGGAATCACATCATCTGAAGCAGATACAGCTGACCAATCCAAACCTGCAACTTTCACCTGACCTTGTCCCAATAAGGGATTGATCGCAAGTGTAACAACGGCTCTTTGGCCAATTAAACGATCTGCATTCGTAGCCGTCTTACCAAAACGACCTACGTTCAATTTCGTCCTATAACGCCAGCCGATCGCGAGGGAAATTGCGGAAAACACAATGAACACAATGGTTTGAACGACTATGTTCGCGCCTAATAAAGATGCAATCATGGCCATCAATGCGCCACCTGCAAACCAAATCGTTAGCAACATTACTGTTGATAACTCAATGATGACAAATAAGATCAGTAAAGCCAACCAGATGATCCAGTGGTCTAGACTCGATATGTTAATGAGTGAAAATAAAGTCATCTTACCTCCCTACTTCCGTATGCTAACTAAGTGCTCGTAAAATACTTCTTTACTAACTAACTTACTTAGATTATACCATTAGACAGGCCTAAATTATAGAACTATTCGAACTCTACACTAGATACCGGCACATAAGAGAATGAGCCTTTTTGAATGGCTTTGAGTAAAATAAATGCGCTAGCATTGATACGGTTTTGTAAGATCTCAGTACCCAAGCTGACGCGTAAGGTATAGGTGTTATCAAAATCTGTACCACTCACAATGCCACCACTGGCTTCAAAAGCGGGATGCTCAGACTCTGTTACATCTGCTAAACGATCCACATCATACTCTGCAGCCTCCATGAAGACAACAGGTATGCCGCGCTCATCAAATGGCAAATAGTCACCTTCTTGTAAGCTAAACTCACGATACACATGACGACCTTCAAAACCAGGTACTTCAACCATGTAGCCACCTTGATTCATCACAAGGTCCACACCCATGGTGCCACGCAAGTTATGTTCCAAGACAACGTCTGTTGCTTCATAGAGCTTTCGTCTCATATCATATTTACGGCCTGGTAAAAGCGAACTTCTACCGGCATGAGCGTAAAGCTTATCACCTGCATAAATGTTTTGAATGGTGTACACACAATCCGTACGGCGAACATCAGCAAAGCTCATCTCATTTAAGAATGCTTTAGCACCTCTTTGCTCATCGTTACCTGCACCAAAGAAAACCAAGACAATGTCATAGGCGTGTTCTTCATCCCTTAGCACTTGAGCCAAGGTCAATAAAGCTGCAATACCCGATGAGTTATCAGAGATACCGCTATAGTTAGCCATGATCTCTCTTGACTCTTGAGTGGTCGGCGAATCGTAGTGTGTACCGATAATGACTTGCTTATCATGGAGTTCTGGCAAGGCTTTTGTACTAGACTCTGTTTGTCCTGTAACGACTGGCGCCCGCATATTATAGTTTTCAACATCCTCTTCTAGATAAAAGCCTTCGCCTTCAATCCGTACAATGATGTTTCTACTAGACTTCACTTCGCCTTCTTCTGTCGTATGTGTAAATGCTTGGATCTCAGGTTCATAACCTAAAGTTTCAAGCTCTTTGATAATCAAGTCCCCAGTAGCGCGCTCATTTGAGCTATAGGCTTCTCTAAAAGGGTTTTGATTGGACAAGCGAAAGGCCATTTGCATGCCATAGGTACCGTAGTCATGCACTTCAGGCGCTTCGCTGCCTACTGCATCACAAGATGCAAGCGTGATGACCAAGAGACATAAAGCCAGCACGAAGGACAAAAGGCGTCCTCGTGCAGGCTTTTTATCTGTCAACTTCAGATTGTTTGTCAGTTGTATACGTTCATTCATGACGATTGTACTACTTTATCTTTTCTTCGAAGCGCGCCGATGCAAGACGCAGATCCTCGGCTATTTCTTCCGGTGCTGTTGTATTACAGTGTGCCCATGCACCTGTCTCACTAGAAGCATTATACTTGATTTTCGTTGCACTACGCATTGGCGGGAAGAATTCAATGTGGAAATGGTAGTCTTCTTCAACACCGCGGTTCACTGGTGCATTATTCATGCACATCATATACGGGAACTTCGTATCAAATAAAGCGTCTAAGGTACCAACTGCTTGCAAGACAACTTCAGCTAAATCTTCTAACTGCTTCTCATTCATCTCAGCTATGGTTTGCACGTGCTCATTTGAAACAATTTGAATACCGTATGGATACTCACTGTAGAAGGGTAAGTAAATTGTGAAACTATCGTTTTGATACACAATGCGTCTGCCGTCTTTAATCTCGGCATCAACATAGTCACACATCAAACATGAGCCATGCTCTTCTCTGTACTCTGCTTGTGACTCTACTTTAAGCTCCATCTTTTTAGGCAAGAATGGGTACGCATAAATTTGTCCATGTGGGTGAGGCATGGTTACGCCAACAGGTTCACCTCTGTTCTCAAAGATGAAAACATATTTTACTTGCTCATCTTTAGATAACTCGATAAAACGCTCACGCCATAAATCTACCAATTTGCGAATGTGTGCTTTCGGCAGCTCAGGTAAGGTCACCTCATGCTCGGGTGAGTATAAAACAACTTCACACTTGCCATAAGCCGGTGCCAATTTAAAATGCTCCCCTGCTACATCATCCGGCTGTGGCGGATTTTGTGACAACGCTGGAAAGTCATTATCGTATTTTAAAACATCAAAATCATCAGGAACCTGGCCTGAACCTGGGCAAAAAGGACACCAGTCTTTTGGCATCTGCGGTCTATCTTGTCTGTGTGAGGCAATCATCACCCAGTCTTTTGTAAATGGATTCCATCTAATCTCAGCCATATATTTCTCCAATCATAACTTAAGCTCTTTCTGAACCATATTAATCGAACCTAATAAATATAACAAATATCTTACTACATGCTAGCGTTAATGTGATAGTTTTAGTAAGCTAGATATATAGAGGAGTAAGATCAATCGATGTACATCAAAACGTTTCATAACAATTTAAGGCCTACGCCTCCACGCAAGATCGTCTTGCGTGTTCTTTCGTTTGTTTTAACAATATTTATTCTTCTATCTTCTTTTACCATCTCCGTGAAGGCCATGGACTGGTCACACATCAATATCCCGCTGAATTCTGATAGCGTCACCATTGTTGAAGCAAACCACGGCATTCGCTTATACGAAAAGCAAGCTGACATCACTAGATCCATGCCGCTTGTGAACCACCTAATGACTGCCATACTAGCACTTGAATATCTAGACGCTAGAACAACCATAACACTTAGTCAAGAAGCAGCTTTACTCTCTGATGATGCAACAACGTTCACAGCAGGTCGTAGGTATCCTTTAGAATACTTGCTTTTAGCTTTAATGCTTGATGACTCCAATGCTGCAGCCTTTGCCTTAGCAGAAGAGATTAGCGGTTCAGAAGAAAGTTTTGTCAGCACCATGAACAACCGTGCTGCAGGTCTGGGGATGACCTCTACTTACTTCACCAATGCCAGTGGTCAATACGATCCTGATCAATACACGAATACCAATGACCTGATGACCTTGCTTCGCTTTGCATTAAGAGACAGCAGTTTCTTAAGCTACTTTGGGCAGCGAGATAACATGTATACCATGCCAGACGGTACAAGGCACTATTTTGCCAATGACTTCTCCTCTGCTTGGAGCTTTAGCGATAACTTTGTCAATGGAGCCATGTTAGCTGCCTACGATGATCGCTACACAGCAGTCTTGTTACAAACAGATTCAGTTAAGAACATCACGTACGCTGTCGTCATGACAGGTCCCTACACAGAGTCTAGTTTCACCAATAACAGACAACTAATTGCTGATTTACAAAACATCAGTAGCCGTATTTCTGCAGCCTATGAAACATCCATCCTTGCAAGACGAGGCACTGTTTTCCAATCAAATTATGAAATTGCAGGACAAACAGTAAACTTGGTTTATGGTGAGACTGTCAGTTATACCCATCCTTTAGGTCAATCGTATCAAGAGTCTGTTCAGATGGTTTTGAACCAAGATGAGATGCATCTACCTCTATCCACATCAGATGTCTTAGGCCACGTGGAATTTCGCTTATCTGAAGGCAGCTTCATTCGAGTAAGCCTGACCTCTGATACAGTAATCCATGCTCAAAACGATACCTTAAATTATATTTTGTCTATCATCAATGCGAACCAAGAACTAGTGTTCTTTATCCTTGCATTGCTCGCCGTCTTCTTTATGATCTTAATCATCCGTTTCATTCGTTTCTTAACCCACCGCATCTATCTTATCTGGTTAAGAAGAAAACGCCGTAGCTTTGATAGCCGTGACATCCTGGTCAACGATTCAGAAGTAGATGGACAGCCATCAGTCGACCGACTCCTCTTCCACAAAGTCCGTTCAAAGCCTGGCACTATACCAGAACACATCATTTTGCGTTACAGAAAGATTAAAAATATTTCTGAAGAAGACACAGCTCAAACTGAAGACGAAGAGATATCGACTAGCGAAGCAACAATTGATACTAAGTTTGATCCTTCTTAAGGTATCTTTGCAAAGTCTTACTATAAAAATCAATGCCTTGGCTCAATAAGAAATCATAAACAACTAAGGTAACTATCCCTACAGGGACGATCCACAGTTTTATACCAGTTAAGTTCATTAAGCGAGAAAGCAATTCTATTGGCATGAAAAGATTGACGTAGAGCAGTGCATAGACAGTAAATAAAGTAAGCATGCTTAGCAGCTTTAGGCAAAGTATTTTTAGATCGAACCGTCTTTGCTGAACAGCCTTACTCTCAATCCATAATTTAAGCATAGGATAGATCCCACAAAATACAACGAATAGTATATTCAAAGGTAATCCAGGCCAGAAAAAAGATAAGATAGCGGTCGCTAGATAAACCAACAATGCTTGTCTATAGCTAAAGTCAATGACCATGAGAGCAATCAAGAGTGACGCCAGATAATTTAAAATCATATCGAGCGAGGGAAACACACGAAGTGCTGCTAAAAGCAAGAGGATAAGGGCTGCCATTAAGCCTCCTTTGGCAAGGCTTAATGTCTTCTTGTGATTTTCTTTCATGTCTTTAGCAGCAGGCACAAAGGTCACCACCCATGCATTCGCAACATGAGTCAGCGCAACAAAGAAGCATCATAGAGTCACAAAAGTTGAAACCTCCACC
>CAYXVJ010000117.1:0-514 GCA_964468675.1 uncultured Oscillospiraceae bacterium | reverse complement strand
CTTGGTAGGGATTACCGTGTGGCCTTTGGTAAGGATTCTGTTGATACGGGCCTTGCCTACCTTGTTGATATGGATTCGGACCAGCTTGTGGTCCTTCGCCAAAGCCTGGCCTACCGTAACGCGCTTCCATATCAATTTGGGCCCGCTTTTGTGGATCGGATAAAGTGTCGTAAGCTAAATTTACTTCCGCCATCTTCTCTTCAGCCAATTGTTTTAACGGATGGCCTTGGTAGTGATCAGGGTGGTATTTTTTAGCAAGCGCATAGTACGCTTTTTTAATTTCTTGATCCGTTGCATTAGGCTTAACCCCTAACACATCATATGGATTTTTCTTAGCCATCAGCTCTCCTTATCTCATTTAAGAATCTTGCTCAAATTATAACATTATAGGCGGTCTAGTGAAGCCCCCTTCAAAATATGCATACGGACTTCAAATAAGCCTTCACAGATGATGTTGTATACAATGTCACCGAAGCGCTTGAGCGCGCGGCGGCAAACGGCGTTAAGGAGCTTA
>CAYXVJ010000116.1:0-8073 GCA_964468675.1 uncultured Oscillospiraceae bacterium | reverse complement strand
GTGGGTCAAAGTCTTGGCACCTTTTTCGATAGCAAGTTTTGTTGTTTCATAATCTGCATGGGTATGCCCAATAGAACAAACAACATCCTTAGATATCTCTTCAATAAAGTCTAATGCCCCTTCGGTTTCAGGTGCGATGGTGACAAGTTTAATCGTAGCAAGTTCCATATAGGATCTGATCTCTTCTATTGAAGCAGGACGTACTTGATCTTCACGGTGGGCACCGCGGTTTAATACGTTCATGTAAGGCCCTTCCATATTAAAGCCGAGCATGTTTGCACCACTAAGCTGTGGTTTCATGCTAAAGGCTTGGTAGAGCGCTTCAGGAGCGGTGGTCATTGTTGTAGGTAAGAAAGATGTAACGCCTTTTGTAACTAGGTAGCGACTCATGGTTTCCAAAGCTTCTTTTGTACCGTCCATGGTGTCAGCTCCATTAGAACCGTGGATGTGGACATCGATAAAGCCAGGGATAATTTTCTTACCCTGAATATCAACAACTGTATCATCTGTTGGCAGTTCACTTGCTGGATCTAAAATTGCTGTGATTAACCCATCTTCCACTTGAAGATTAGCTTTTATTAACTCGAAGTTTTCGTTATAGATCTGGCCGTTTTTAAATATCATTACTCTTTCCTCCACATAAAGATCAAATCGTTTTTACTTATAACATTATAACAAGATCATCGTGTGATAAGATAGACATAAACGATTTTAGGAGGAAATATGGCTAAAACAGAATTTTCATATGAAATAGTCAAACACATCGGGATACTCAGTACGAACAAGTCAAAGTGGAACCGCGAGGTCAACATCGTTCGTTGGAATAAGGGTAAACCCAAACTAGATATAAGAGACTGGGCTCCAGAGCATGAGAAGATGAGCAAAGGTATTTCACTTTCCGGCGAAGAAGTTGCCGTGTTAAAGGAAATCTTAGAAGAGTACGATCCTTACGAATTCGAGGACTAAAGATGACAGAATATTCGGCTGCGGATCTGCTTCGTATAGAAGCATTAAGAAGTGAAATCCGTAAACATGCCCATCGCTACTATGACCTAGATCAGCCGAGCATAGACGATAGTGCCTATGATCTTTTGATGCAGGAATTAAAGGACTTAGAAGCGAAGTACCCTGACCTCATCACAGAGGATTCGCCAACCCAAGTTGTTGGCGGATCTGTCCGCTCGGACATGACGAAGGTCTTGCATGCAGTGCCTATGAATAGCCTCCAAGACTTTTTCACAAAAGAAGAAGTCTTGGCCTTTATTTTGCGTATCCAAAATCAATTGGATGCCATCGGTCAATTAGCCGATGCAAAGTTTACAGTTGAGCAAAAAATCGATGGCCTATCCGTTGCGATTGAATACATCGATGGCAAACTCCATAGGGCTGCGACAAGAGGGGATGGCTTTGAAGGTGAAGATGTAACGGCTAACATACTCACATTAAACGATGTACCAGCAGTTTTAAATGAAGCGGTGCCACGCCTCATTGTGCGTGGAGAAGTCTTTATGACTGACAGTAGCTTTGAAGCCTTAAATCAAGAGGCAAGAGAACAGGGAACAAAGGAATTTGCCAACCCAAGAAATGCTGCAGCAGGATCGCTTCGCCAATTGGATCCGGAAATTACAAGAAGTAGGCAATTGAGCTTATTTGTGTTTAATATTCAGCTCGTTGAAGGGATCGAGATTCAGAGTCACATGGAAGGCTTAGAATGGTTAAAGTCCTTAGGCTTACCCATCGTTTCATCTGTTACTCGTGAAGCCTTAACTAATGCTGATGAGGTCTGGCAGGCGATTGAAGCGATCGAGGCAGAGCGAAAACTTTTAGCTTATGGTATCGATGGTGCCGTAGTCAAACTAGATACCTTAGCCTTAAGAGACTATTTAGGTGAAACCAGCAAGATGCCAAGATGGGCATGTGCTTTTAAATATAAAGCTGAACAAGTGGAGACCTTGATCGAAGACATCATCGTTCAAGTAGGTCGTAGTGGTAAAGTAACGCCGCTTGCACTATTAGAGCCAGTCCATGTCCAAGGATCAACGGTTGGACGTGCAACACTTCATAACGAAGATTACATCAAAGATAAAGACATCCGCATTGGTGATACGGTGTGGATTGAAAAAGCAGGCGATATCATTCCAGCAGTGGTCCGTGTGAACCTTGAAAAGCGAGACGCTTCTGCTGTGCCTTATGAGATGCCTACACACTGTCCTGTATGTGGTTCAGATCTATTAAGAGAAGCAGGTGAAGCAGCCACATATTGTACGGGTACAGCATGTCCTGCACAACTCTTACAAAGACTTGTCCACTTTGCTTCTAAAAACTGCATGGATATCAGAGGCTTGGGAGAAGGTGTTGTGAAGCGCTTGATCGAAGCGAAGCTTCTTACAAGCATTGCTGACATCTACCGTTTGGATCAAAAGGAAGATGAACTATTGGGCTTGGCAGGCTTTAAAGAGAAGTCTGTGACAAACCTATTGACAGCCATTCACACATCTAAAGAAAATCCCTTGTTTAGGCTGCTTGCAGGCTTAGGTATCAAACATGTAGGTGTTGGTGCTGCCCGCGCATTAGCGAGCCATTTTACAAGCCTTGAGGCCATTGGAGAGGCTAGTATTGATGAGTTAACAACGGTAGAAGATTTTGGGCTTGCGACTGCTACAGCTGTCTTTGAGTTCTTCCAAAACGATATGAACAAAAACTTAATGCATGAGCTCTCGACATTGGGCGTAAATACACGTTCAGAAGAGAAGGCTGTTTTGTCACCAAGTAGTCCATTTACTGCGAAGACCGTGGTTGTTACAGGTAGTTTTACAGATATGAATCGTAAGGAAGTAACAGAGCGCCTTATTGCTCTAGGTGCAAAAGTTCAATCCTCTGTCTCGGCAAAGACGGATCTAGTCATTTATGGTGAAAAGGCAGGGAGTAAGCTTACGAAAGCTTTAGAGTTATCGGTAGAAACAATGGATGAAGAAGCTTTTCTTTTGGAATTAAGAGCTTTGGAGAGCTGAGGTTTATTGTGCGCGTATATTTTGTGTTTCGATTGATTGTAGATCTAGTCTTGAGCATAGCTTTACTGTATGCCTTGATCTGGGCGAGTAAAGCCTTTAAAAAGGAACGGGCAAAAAAAGCCTATGTCATTTATATTCCCACAGTCATAAGCCTCATCTTGATTTTGCAAGTCATCTTCTTTACAGCACCGAAGTTAATGGATGGCTTAAAGCTACTCAATGGCCAGAGCTCTTTTAAGCAAATCGAAGTTGCAGAAAAAAGGAGTCTGCCAGGTGGCATTACAGATACAGATGGCGAAGCCTATTACTATAACCCGATCTCTTTTAAAGCAGAAGTAGGTGAAGTGATCTCTATACGCTACTTGCCATCAAGTCGCTTTATTGTCCAAATTGAAAATCAAGAGCAAAATCAAGCAGTAGAACAATCAGAGGATGCATCATGAGTATACAAATAAGAGAAGATATAAAGACGCGTATGCAAAAAGTAAAGTACATTGTTTCCGATATGGATGGTACTTTGTTGGGTAAAGACCATACTGTACTACCAGCTAATAGAGACATGGTACACCGCTTACATGACAAAGGAATTGGCTTTACCATTGCAACCGGTAGAGTCGACTATATGGTTGCCTTGTTTGCTGAGCAATTAAGAATTACAGATCCTATTATTTCATGCAATGGTGCCTTGGTAAGATCTCTTGATACAGGCAAAACCTTAGTCAAGAATATGATCAATCCATCGAGTGCACGAGAAATCTTGCAATATTTCAATGCCTTGGATTTTGATATCCTAGCTTATGAACAAGACCGCATCTGCCACGCTAGTGACAGTGTGCGTATCGGCTTCTTCCATCACTATAACGAGATTGCAAGACAAGCGGGCAGTGAAGAGGTCAAGTTACAAGCCTTCAATAAGGTAGAAGAGACCTTCTATGACGGGCAAGAATACATGAAGCTCTTTATCTGGCAACCGGATCAAGAGAAGCTCGATCATGCGGCTAAACATTTGGCTTCGCGTTACCCTGACTTATATTTTGTTAGGTCCACTCAAGGATCCCTTGACATCACTGCTAAGGGCACCACAAAAGGCAGTGCCATTCTTGCTTTGGCCAAGTACCATCAGATTTCGCCAGAAGAGATTGCTGTCTTCGGCGACCAAGATAACGACGTGGCAATGTTCCTTGAGGCAGGTGTTTCCTTCGCCATGGAAAATGCGAGTGAACAAGCAAAAATGGCAGCAGATCTCGTGATCGGCCACCATCAAGATGCAGCACTTGCCAAAACCATTGAAGCGTATTGCTTTGGCTAAGCTAATTCTTCATGTTCGATGGCAAGTAAGAGGTACAAATCTTGCTTGTCTTCGATCAGCTGTAAGATTTCAGCTAAGCGTTCATAGGTATCTGCAGGTGTTGTTTCGGATATGTTTGCTTCAATTTCTGTTTTCTCGGCTTCTAAAGCATCCATCTCACGCTCCAAAGCCTGCATCTGCTCCACGCGTTTAGCTGCTTCACGGCGCAACGTAGCAGGGCTTTTGCCAATTGGCTTCTTACTTTTTTCAAGTTCTTTTTCTTTGGCTAGTCGCTTGGCTAAAGCATCCTTAGCGTCTATTTTAGATTGTTCCATCTCAAATTGTCTTGCATCTTGCCTATAGTGTTGGTATTTTTGATACGGTCTAATCTCTTGACCAATAAAGCCTTGCACTTTATCTGCGATACGCTCGATGAAGTAACGGTCATGTGAGACCGCTAATATTGCTCCACTATAGTCTTCGAGTGCTTGCTCCAAGATGTTTCTAGAGTGAATATCTAGATGGTTTGTTGGCTCATCCAAGAACAATAGATCTGGCTGTTCTTCTAGAAGGCAGCATAGGTAAAGCCTAGCTCTTTCGCCACCGGATAAGACCTTTATTTCTTTAAATACTGTTACGTCTGTGAAGCCGAATCTGGCCAAGCGATTTCTGATCTCTGTTTCGTTTAAGTCACTACGCCTTGAAAGCTCATCGTACACACGAAGTGTTTCGTCTTCAAAAGGGATGTGTTGTCCCATACTGGCATAGGTGATCTGATCCGCAAGCTTGATCTTGCCTTCGAATTCAGTATCTTTTAAGGATAGGATTTTTAATAAAGTGGTCTTACCACAACCGTTAGGCCCAGCAATGACCTGGTGTTCATTGGCACGAAGGTTAAAGTTTAAATCTTTAAATAAATTCAAATCACCAAATGACTTTGCTAAGTCTTCGGTTTCTAAAATGATTTTATTGCGATCACCACTAAACTCTTTCGGGATAAAATGAAAGTTCATGCGCATGGGACCGTGGTTTAGTAATTTTTTAGCTTCATTCAATTGATTCGATAATTTAACAACTTTCTTCTCGCGTGAATGGTATTGACCAAACTTGCGATGCGATAACATGGTTTGAACCACATCCTCTTCATGGCTGACGGCTTCTTTTAATCTTGCTACTTCTTGCCTTGCATAGTCTGCTTGGATTTCTTTTTCGATGAGGTATTGACTGTAGTTCCCGTTGTAGTCAAATAGATTGGCATTGGATAACTCAGCTACTCTTGTGGCACAGTTGTCGATGAAGGATCTATCGTGTGAGATAAAGATACAAGTCCCACCAAAGCGAATGATATAGTCTTCTAGCCACTCAATACCAGCAATGTCCAAGTGGTTGGTTGGTTCATCCAAAAGTAACAAGTCTGGATTGGTAATTAAGAGCCTTGCCATTTGAACGCGCATTCGTTCGCCACCGGATAGATGGATCAAAGGACGCTCCAATAAGTCACCGTCAAAGCCTAAACCTGCTAATATTTGTGCCAAGCGATGTTTATAATCGTAGGCCCCCATGCTTTCAAACGCTGCCATAGCTAAGCTATACTTAGACATTGCGTTTTGCCTGTCGCTATCTGTTTGGCTACTAGCAATAAGATCTGCATAGGCATTGATGTCTTTTTCCAGCTTTTCTAATACAGGATGGTTTAGGGCTGTTTCGCTGTCATCTTGAACTTCTTCTAGGCTTTGGGCAAACAGTGCTGGAACTACGCCTGATGCCAATACAATACGGCCACCATCTAGTACTTCCTTCTTACTGATGCAATTGAACAAGGTTGATTTACCTGCTCCATTGTCACCAATTAAAGCAAGTTTATCGCCTTTGTTTACAGCTAAAGAGATCTTGTCTAAAATTTTTCTGCCAAAATAAGATTTCTCGACTGCTTCAATACTCAGTACACTCATAAGAAGGCCTCCTTGATCACAAATACCAATTATATCAGATCGATATCCGTAATCTAGATCTGCTCGTGTTAGAATGGATAGGTATCGTTAACGAGAGAGGTGCCAAGATGAAAGTTGTATTCACAGCTGTTAACGCAAGTTATATACATAGCAATCTGGCTGTCAGGCAATTGGCAGCTTATGCCCATAAAAGTATCGAAGAAGAAGTGACTGTGGGTCACATAGACGACATAAAAGAACATGAAATCATTATTCGTGAATACACGATTAATGAGAGTATCGATGAGACGGTGCGCGATTTGTACGCAATTGGTGCAGATGTCTATTTGTTCTCCACCTATATTTGGAACATCAGAGTCATCAGAGAATTGGCTGAAGTTTTGGGTAAAGCCCTCCCTAATGCATTAATTGGCTTAGGGGGACCTGAGGTCAGTTTTGATCCAGAAGAACAATTGGCTAAAGTAAAAGAAGTAGACTTCATCATTCACGATGAGGGAGAAGAGGCCATTAAAGCTTTACTAAGCATCCGTAATACCAGGCTTTGGAAGCAGCAGCATGTCAACTCACCTGCAGATATCTTACCTACCGTCATACATGAGTTACCCAATGTCGTGTGTAGACATCCTGCAGGAGGCTATCTGTATGGTCCCAATGCTATGCCTGTAGATATGGCAAGCTTACCCTTTCCTTATGGTGAGATGTATCCAAGTGTGGACAACCGTATCGTGTATTACGAGTCAATCAGGGGCTGTCCTTTTAATTGCTCTTATTGCCTGTCATCGGCAAAAGATGGTGTTCGAGCCAAGCCTTTGGAGCAAGTCTACCGTGAGCTTGACTGGTTCTTAAATGAGAACATTAGGCAAGTGAAGTTTGTGGATCGAACATTCAATTACGATCGTAAACGTTGCCATGCCATCTGGACATACTTGATTGACAAGGCAAACGAGATATTGAAGCAAGACGAAGCAGTCATGCAACATGAGGCTCAAGCGACAGTCAAACGTATTACTGGTGAACGTTTAAGTGCATTGACCAATTTTCACTTTGAGATTGCAGCGGATGTGTTAAACGATGAATTGATTGATCTGTTAAATACAGCTCCTAAAGGTTTGTTCCAATTGGAGATCGGTGTTCAATCTACAGATCCAGATGTCCTAGTAGCCATTGACCGCAGGCAGGATATGGATGACTTGGCTAAAAAAGTCTATCGCCTAAGACGCGTCAACAACATGCATTTGCACTTGGATCTGATTGCAGGTTTGCCAAAAGACAATATGGAGACATTTAAAAAGTCTTTTAACGATGTCATTGCATTGGAACCACATGCCTTACAACTAGGCTTCCTAAAACTACTAAAAGGCACGAAGTTAAGACGAGATGCTGAAAGAGGGGATGCGTTATACAACAGTCAATCCCCTTATGAAGTGATCTCGACAAAGACCATGGATTTTAGTGAGTTATCTTTATTAAAGGATATTGAATGGCTTGTGGATCGCCTGTATAACACAGGAGACTTTGAAAACAGCATGCATTTACTTGTTCAATTAGAAGACAATGCATTTCAAGCTTTCGTTGACTGCGCGTCTTACATGCGTAAACAGCAAGTCTTCTCAAGGCGCATATCGAAAAATGAATTGATTGTAAGGCTTTACGAATACTTTACTTTCAAGGAGGCTGGTAGCAATCAAAATCTAAGTGATGTAGTTTACGAAGATTACCGTTTGATGCCCAATTCAAGTGAGCAAGATTGGCAAAGGATACTCTCTCGCTATAGTATGGCGGTAGAGCCAGATGCTAAAGATGAGATTGTAGAGTAAAATAG
>CAYXVJ010000115.1:0-8083 GCA_964468675.1 uncultured Oscillospiraceae bacterium | reverse complement strand
GGTTATAGCACAAGCAATTTGATAACGTGTAGCCACCAATTGTCCTGTTGTTGGATTCACAACAGAATAGATATTTTTTCTTACCTTTTTGACAAGTTCTTTTTTCATTAAACGGTCCAACTGGGAATAGGCAGTCTTCTCATTATCTGTAAGCTTCTTCACATCATCGATTGTAAAAACCGGATACTTTGCCAGTTCAGTAAACACATCCATTTATCTCACCTCTTTTTAATTCTAGCATGATTTTCTTTATAATTGAAGAATAACGTTCCATTATTAAAATAATTATATCCAATTTTTAGTGTGCTATTCATCCTTTTTTAATTTTAGCACGTTATTCTTTAAAAGTAAAGAAAATCGTTCCACTTTTAAAAAATACTTTAAGTGATGAACCAAACATTAGGAGCGATTTTTATTATTGCTCCGTTTGTTGGAAATAAAAAGAAACCCACCAATTAGCTTGATTATTTCAATCAGGCATACTTGGTGGGTTCAATTTTGCTTTTATTCTTCTCTCATGGGCAATTTCCAGGATTGCTCTAAATTATCTTTCGTAATCCAATTGATTCCAAGACTCAGTGTATACTCAATAATTCCTTCTGGATGAAATGTTCCTGCTTTTACTAGTCTGGTAAAGATATCTTTTCTGAAAGGAACCCTCTCTTTTTTTGGGTCAAAAGTTGTAAGGGTCAACAGTTCTTTTCTTAGCCACTTAAGCTCATCTTTTATGTCTTTCACCTTTTCTATTCTATCTTCTAAAGTTCGAAATACCGATTCGACAAGTAAAAAAGGCCTTATTGCGTAAAGGGTTTTGCGAGAGCAATTCAAATCATCTCTTTTATATTTTCTACTATAAGGATAAAAAGACTAGTATACATACAAAGATAAGTCATAGTGCAAATGCTCTATCTGATCATTTGATTCATGCGATGAGGCATCAAATGAAATTGGAAAAACTCAGTTCTTGAATTTCGTAAATTGCAAGCTAAGAAAGTCCGATTATATTGATATTTTGAAGCAAAAGAATCTATTAAGCTAATATAAGGTTAATAACTCTAATCAATATATCTTTAAAATAGTAAAGCCCCTAGACCATGTGGTTTAGGGGCTTTACTATTTTGAACGCTGTCTGAAACTAGATGTCTTTTGTAGACATTGCTCTAGCATCAATTACTATAAATATTCCCCTATTGCAAGGAGCAAGATACCAAACAAGACTGCAGCTACTGCAACATATTGTGATTTTAGTAACTTCTCTTTAATGAATATCCGTGATAGGACGACTGCCACCATGCTATAAGATGCGACCATTGGTGCTGCGATGATGGAGTTTTCTGCCATAGCGAAGACATAGAAGAATTGACCTGCAGTTTCAAACAAGGCTGCAATACCTTTATTCTTTTCTTTTAATGGGTTGAAAGCAACCTTCTTTGAACGTAAGAATAAGTAGCAAAGAAGTGCAGCGATAGCAAACGTAAACTCATAAGCTAAGAGCGCTTGGTCTTCACTGATGAGTGCCATTTCATCTAAGTAAATAGCATCAGCAAAGGTACCTAAGCCGTCAATGATGCAATATAAAATAGGGAATAAAATAGCAACGAAGCCAGTCACATACTTCTTTTTTTCCTGTACATTCAAGTTTTCTGCCTGATTGTCCACACGCCTTTCGAGCATGGCCAAGACCACTATGCCGATGGTGATGATGGTAATTGCCATGACTTCCATACCGCTAATCGAGGTACCAAATACTAGAAATATTAAAATTGCTGTAACTGCACCAGATGAATTTTGAATCGGTGATGAGATAGATAACTCAATGTATCTTAAACCTAAATAACCGATCGTCATCGATAGAATATAGAGGAAAGATACCGGGAAGTATAAGATTAGATTCATGGGATCAAAAGCGATGCGATTCGTGATCATATAGATCACAGCATGAATACCCATCACGATTCCAACCATGATTGCAGTCTTTAAATGACTATAGCGGTCTGTGGGCTCTGCACCCTTCTTATAGAAGAGATCGGCAGCACCCCATGCCAATGTTGTAATTAATGCGAATAAAAACCACATATATTTCTTCCTTTGCAAAATAAAAATAGAAACGCGCTTATCATAACAGAAAATTACTGCTCCTTGATAGCCCTGATATGAGAAAATGTTCAGATTTCTAATCAAAGAGGCACTTGTTTAACAAATGAAGCCTATGCTATGATAGCTGGAAATGTTGAAGTAAACGCTTTAGCATAATTGAATACAGTTTCATATGTAGGTTGCGTGCCCGGCATGAGGTCCGGGGAACACACGCATAGTGTAGAACGGAGGGAAATGTGAAACAGTTTTTACGTAAGGGAGCCATGCTCCTGTCTATTCTCATATTGTCGCTATCGATTGCGGCATGTAGCAGGCAAACAGGTGCCTCGTCAGATTCCATCAAGATTGGTATATCTCAATATATACAACACGGTGCGCTCGATTTAGCATTAGAGGGCTTTTTAAATCGCCTAGAAGAAAAAGGCTATGAAGAGGGCAAGAACCTAATTCTTGATATCCAAAATGCTCAGGGTGAAAACAGTAACACCCATACGATTGCATCGAAATTTGCTGCAGATAAAAAAGATTTGATTTTAGCCATTGCGACACCTTCTGCCCAAGCTCTAGCAAACCAAATTAAAGATGTACCTATAGTAGTGACTGCAGTGACCGATCCTGCCGATGCAGGCTTAGTTGACTCCAATGAAAAACCTGGCGCAAACATCACCGGTACATCTGACTTAAATCCCGTTAAAGAACAAGTCGAATTATTAAAACTTTTAGTCCCTGATGTGAAGACCGTAGGTATCATGTATGCCTCGTCAGAAGCGAACTCTGTCTTACAAGGAAAGCTCGTTGCAGATGAATTAGATAAACACCAGATCAAGCACGAATTATATACGGTTGCACACAGCAATGATTTACAAAGTGTCATTGAATCATCTGTCGGCAAAGTCGATGCTTGGTATATCCCAACGGATAATATGTTTGCATCCTCAATGGGTATTGTCAGACAAGTAGCGACAGCAGCTAACATGCCCGTCATTATTGGCGAAGAGAATATGATGAACGAAGGTGCACATGCAACGGTAGCCCTTGATTACTATAAACTAGGGCAAATGACTGCCGACATGGCCATCGACATCTTAGAAAATGGTACAGACCCTGCAAGTATGCCTATTCAATATCAAGAAGATCCAATTGTTTATATCAACGATGACTTTGCAGCAGAAATTGGCTTAGAGATACCAGATGAAGTACGAAACGAATAGATTTTATTAACGAAACACTGCCATTTACTAAAACGCTTCTACGTACGAACGTTTAGCATGGTGCAAGACAATTTATCTATGATAGTATACCGAACAATATACGAGGGGGAAGACTTATGAAAAAGATCATCAAAAAGGGAGCCATGCTCCTAGCATTAGCTACACTCACACTAAGTGTGGCAGCCTGTGGCGGTAACGCTACAGAGACAGATAATAATACTGATGCTTCGGGATCAGGTAAAGCAGCCATCAAGATTGGCATCTCACAAATTGCAGAACATGCAGCACTAGATGCTTCAAGAGACGGCTTCTTAGACAGACTAGAAGAACATGGATACAAAGAGGGCGAAAACCTGACCGTTGTCTATCAAAACGCTCAAGGCGAGCAAGCAAACGCCCAAACCATTGCGCAAACCTTTGCTTCAGACTCAAGCCTAGACTTAATCCTAGCCATTGCCACTCCAACGGCACAAAGCATCGTCAATTTAATTGATAGCGTACCTGTATTGGTTACTGCAGTCACAGATCCTGAAGATGCTGGCCTTGTGGCTTCCAATGAGAACCCAGGTGGTAATGTTTCAGGCACATCGGACTTAAACCCAATCAAGGAGCAACTAGATCTCTTGCAGCAGCTCGTACCCGACGTTGAAACCGTTGGCATCATGTATGCTGCTGGTGAAGCAAACTCCATCTTCCAAGCGGGACTGGTTGAAGCAAGATTAGAAGAGTTAGGACTTAAGGCTGAGCACTATACAGTCAGCCATAGTAACGACTTGCAAAGCGTCATTGAATCGTCCATCGGCAAAGTCGATGCATGGTACTTGCCAACAGATAACATGTTCGCTGATGCCATGGGTACGGTCTCTCAAGTAGCTAAACCAGCTAAAATGCCCGTTATCGCTGGTGAAGAAAACATGGTTAATCAAGGTGCTCTTGCAACAGTCAGCTTAGACTACTACGGCTTGGGTGAAATGACTGCTGACATGGCGATTGAGATTTTAGAAGAAGGTAAAGATCCAGGAACAATGCCTATTCGCTACCAAGAAGACCCTACAATTTTCATTAATGAGGAATTCGCTGAAGCGATTGGTGTTGAGATTCCTGCAGAACTCTTAGAGCAAGCAGGAGGAGAATAATGAGTGGTTTAATGATGGCTCTGGGCAGCGGTGTTGTCCAGGGCCTCCTCTGGGGCGTAATGGCTTTAGGCTTATACATTACGTTTCGTTTACTAAAAATATCGGACTTAACAGTAGATGGTAGCTTCACAACCGGTGGAGCTATTACTGCTGTCTGTATCATTTCTGGCTGGCATCCCCTATTAGCTATATTCGCTGCCACTATCGGCGGTATGATGGCGGGAGCCATTACAGGACTCTTACATACCAGAATGAAGATACCCGCCCTACTAAGTGGTATCCTAACTCAGATTGCGCTTTATACGATCAACTTACGTATTATGGGTAAGCCCAATATCCCCCTCTTACAAGTGGGGACGATATTTACTGCAAGTAACAATTTGCCTTTATCTCGTAATATGTTTGCCTTCTTGATTACCCTACCTATTTTGGTCGGTATCATCGCCTTAATGTACTGGTTCTTCGGCACTGAGATTGGTACGGCCATCCGTGCAACCGGTGATAACCCGAAGATGGTTCGTGCACTCGGCGTGAATACAGCTACCACCAATATGTTAGGTCTAATCCTTGGTAATGGATTAGTCGCAACGAGTGGTGCCTTAGTTGCACAGCAACAAGGTTTCGCTGACATTGGTATGGGTAGTGGAGCGATCGTCATCGGCCTTGCCGCCATCATCATCGGTGAGACGCTCTTCTTCCAAGGCAATTTTTGGCTTAGGCTCACAAGTGTCCTTGTCGGTTCAGTCCTCTATCGCTTGGCCATCACCTTGATCCTACGTTTAGATCCAATTGAGTCTTATGACTTAAAGCTCTTCACGGCCATCTTGGTTGCATTAGCCCTATGGTTACCACAAGTTTCAGATGGCATGAAACTTCATTATCAAAGAAAACAAAATCAAAAACTAATGGAGAATGGAGGCGAATCAAATGCTAAAGGTGAGTAATTTACACATCACATTCAATCCAGGTACCGTCAATAGTAATACGGTATTTGATGGATTGAATCTTGACATTAAACAAGGTGAATTCGTTTCCGTAATTGGTGGTAATGGTTCTGGTAAATCAACCCTGATGAATTGTATTGCAGGTGTGTATATGCCAGACAACGGCCAGATACTATTAGACAATACGAATGTCACTTATGTTCCAGAACATAAGCGTGCAGCCCTTTTAGGTCGTGTGTTTCAAGATCCACTACAAGGTACAGCAGGTGATATGGAAATATCAGAGAACCTAGCAATGGCAGCACTGCGCGGTCAAAGCCGTGGCTTTAATTGGAACCTCAAGCGTAAAGATCTCCACTACTTCAGAGAACTTGTCGCATCACTAGACCTTGGTTTAGAAGATCGCATGCATCAAAAAGTAAAGCTTTTATCCGGTGGTCAAAGACAAGCACTAACGCTTCTGATGGCGACAATGAATGAACCAAGCCTTCTACTCTTAGATGAGCATACAGCAGCCTTAGATCCTAAAACTGCTGGTAAAGTCATGGAAGTAACAGAGCAAGTCGTCAAGGAGAACAAACTAACCACCTTGATGATAACGCACAATATGCAACAGGCGATTCGCTTCGGTAACCGCCTCCTCATGATGAACGCAGGACAATTAGTCCTGGATATCTCTGGGGACGAGAAAAAGAATCTTACTGTAGAAGACCTCCTAAGACGCTTCTCAGAAGCATCACCTGGATCCGTCGGCGAATTAGGCGACCGTATGATTCTCTCTTAAAAAATATTATTTTACGCAAAGCCCGCGAAGGTCTCCTTTTATTTAGACTCTAGCGGGTTTTATTGTGCTCGCAACTCGCTCTAAGCGAGGTAAGGCATAGCCATAGAACTGCTTGAAAGATTCACAAAAATAGTTCAGGCTCATCTCACCATCTAGTTCAGGCTCACGGTCACGACGACAACCTCCACGGCAAAGAGGGAAATAGTGACAAGATTGACACTTCTTCGCAATCGGTTTTGATGTTTCAATGAAGCCTGTCTCATCTCTGTTTCGCTCGATCTCTTCAAAGCCATCTACATTGATGTCACCAATTTTCCATTTAGCCAAGACATAAAAATCACATGGATATACGCCACCATCTGCCTCAATGACAAGTTGCCTTGCACAGACGCCTGCCATGCCACAACTCTCAGGTGGGTAACCTGCAAGCATACCAACTAAATTCTCGAAGAAGCGGACATAGACGAAATCACGTCTACTGACATGCATGTACCAGTGATCAAATAACTCACAGAGGAAGTCTCCATAGTCTTTCGGTGTCAGTGACCATAAGTCATCGCCTCTCTCTTCGCCAAGCGGATCAAGACAAGGAATGAATTGCATATAACGTAAGTTCTTCGACATATAAAAATCAAAGACACGTCCTGCGTTTCTAGCGATCTCTTTTGTGACAACAGTTAGAATATTAAATGGTACTTCATATTGCTCCAATAGCTGTGCAGTCTTCCACACTTGATTGAAACTGCCTTCACCATCTGCCATCACCCGGTTACGGTCATGAGTACCTCTGGTTCCATCCAGCGATAGTCCTACTAAGAAGCGGTGCTCTTTAAAGAATTGTGCCCATTCTTCATTGATCAAGATGCCATTGGTCTGAATCGCATGATGGATCTCCAAACCTTTGTGGTTATGGGCCAATTCATATTCGATTAGTTTTTGATAAAACTTAAGTCCAGCCATAGTTGGCTCTCCGCCTTGAAAGGCAAAGGTTACACTGCCTTCAGATTCTGCTAAAGCTTTCTTAACGAGTGCCTCTAATGTGTCATGAGACATGCGACCGTAAGATGGTACTTCCCTTTTATTCGAGACATCCGCGTAAAAACAATACTTACAAGCCATGTTGCAAGCACTAGATGCAGGTTTAATTAAAAAGTGTAAAGCTGGCATTATTCTATCCCCTCTGGCAATGGTAATACTGGGTTTATGGGTTCAGGTGCAGACTGTTCTAAATACAGCCTCTCCCATGTTAACAGATATGGACTAGCTTCGACCAATGTCAAACCTTCTTTTAGCGTCTGAAGTGCTAGCTCTTTGTCCCCTAAAGCAAATTGTTCTTTAGCCTCTTTCAGATACACATCCTCAACAAGACTACGTGTCTCTAAGTATGCTTCGATAAAACGAACGTCATCAGGGTAAACATCAACAGCTTGAGCCAAACGCCGAAGCACTAGGTCATAGCGCATATTCTCCCGATCCGCTAAACTTTGTTCTAAAATAGTCTGTTTGGATGCTTCCGTGCGTGCAAGTTCTAAGCTTGTCTTGAGCTCAGTCCACGTACGTTCACCTGGGATTAAAGCCTCTGATTCACGAATGAGCGTTAAACCTTCAGCAAATAAAGCATCCCTTTTCATTCGTTCAATCCGAGCCTCTGTCTGGCGAATATAGCGACCTCTAAGTTCACCTAAACGCATCTGGGCTTCTTCAAAGTTAGGATCTAATAGTTGCACTTCGGAATACAAGCGAATCGCAGACGATATATCGCCTTCTAATTCAGCTTGTCTTGCAGCTCCGTATGCCTTAAGCGATAGAGTCAAGACGTTCATATCAGCTTCAGCAAGATCAATTAAAATACTATCGGTCATTAATTGAGCTTCACGCATCTCAATTAAGCTCGCACTCATCTCCTCTTCA
>CAYXVJ010000114.1:0-8167 GCA_964468675.1 uncultured Oscillospiraceae bacterium | reverse complement strand
CATTTTATGATTTGGCGACAACATAGTTTATAACCATTATTTAAAGGAACAGTACAAGGACATATTAAACTAATTTAATGTTCACTTGGTGCATGTTTACTACCTCCATCTTTTCTAAGCATGCTATACTCATGTCTATGAATATAGATAATTTCCTTGCCTTCCTTACAAGACTAGAAGGCTTAAAAAATAATACTAGACACTCATGGACGTCTACAGGCCGTCGTGAAAGTGTCGCTGAGCATAGCTGGCGCCTCGCCATGATGGCATGGTTACTTCGAGACCAATTCCCTGACATCGATATGGATCAAGTTTTAATGATGTGTCTTGTCCACGATTGGGGAGAAGCCATTACAGGCGATGTTCCATCGTTTTATAAAACCACAAACGATGACCATAAAGAGGATGCAGCTGTTAAGATGCTTCTAGATGAATTGCCTGCTAAAGATAAAGAAGTCTTAGAACCACTCTTTGAAGCATTCAATAAACAAGATACCGTTGAGGCAAGATTTGCTAGAGCATTAGATAAGCTAGAGGTAGTTATCCAACACAACGAAGCACCTCTAGACACTTGGCTACCGATAGAGTACAACTTAAACCAAGACTATGCTGAGAGTGCCTGCCTTGAATTCCCTTATCTACACGAGTTACAGCAAAAAGTTCGTGAAGACAGCCGTCAAAAACTACGTGATGCAGGTATAGACCCTGATGGGGATTACTTGACCAAGAACGTTTCAGATCAAGATTAATAGATAGAAATAAGATTATGTTAGCTAAACCCGTGAACTATAAAGATGTAGTTCACGGGTTTAGTCTATGACTTATATTCAAAAGACTTCAGTTGACAAATAAGTCCACCTATCACATTATTGATCTAAATCTATATATTGATACGAGGGGATAGTCAATGAAGACATGTAATAGTTGCAATGAGATTAACGGTGACAACAGAAGTACTTGCTGGAAGTGTGGTAATAACTTACCTGTCACACCAGGCTACAAGAAGATCTGCCCACAATGTAATACCATCTATGCACCAAGTGCTGCTACTTGCAGTAACTGCCATGTACAGCTAGGTGTCTTTGACGATAGACAGACCTCTTCTTATTCCTCATCATCGAACGATGGATGCTGGATGTATATAGTAGCCGTCATCGTACCATTCGTTGGCATCGTCTTAGGTTTGGTCTATATTGCCAGGGGTGACGACGAACTAGGTAAATCCCTCATCATCACAGGTATCGTCGCCCCTATCATCATATCCATACTTATATTCGCAGTAGGTGGCTGTGGCCTCATGTTTTATTGAGCAAAGTACAATTTAGACAAGTGTTTAGAGAATCTTCTTAAGCGAGATTCTCTTTTTCTTTTGGCTAAAATAAAGACCTTATTCTTTTATATCTTTTTATCGATACACCTTTAACAATTATTCTTCTTGTGCTAGACTTGATTTGGCGAAGATATATTTTATCAGTATTTAAATACCTATATCGAATATATCTGCAATTCATGGGAGAACACTATGCAAGCACAAATCACAAGGCTACACCGTCTCTACCACGAAAGAAGTCTTTTGGTAGAGGACTACGAACAACTGATACAAGGACTCATGGATGAACCCCCATCACAAGAAGATGGTCTCTTATCCATAGCCTCTACCTTTGCACGCGGTATTGCTGATCAAGTCTTTCATAAGCAAGTATACGTACGCGGGCTCATTGAATTTTCAAACTACTGCAAGAACGATTGCTACTACTGTGGCCTTCGTCGTTCCAAGAAAGTACCTCGCTATCGCATGAATTTAGATGAGATCTTAGAAGCATGTAGACTGGGTGACGCTCTTGGCTACCAAACATTTGTACTCCAGAGCGGAGAAGATCCCTATTACACCGAAGATCTGATGACAAAAATCGTGTCTAACATTAGAAAGCACTTTCCAGATACTGCAATCACTTTATCTTTAGGCGAGCGAAGTATAGAAGCCTACAAGGCTTGGTTTGATGCTGGTGTCAACCGCTATCTATTGCGTCACGAAAGCATTAATGAATCGCACTACAGTACGTTACACCCTAGTGAAATGAAACTAGAGAACCGTATTACATGCCTTGAGAATCTCAAATCCATTGGCTATCAGGTGGGTTGCGGTTTCATGGTCGGTACACCAGGACAAACGGCTCGTATGCTTGCTGAAGACTTAAAGTTCATTGAAACCTTTGATCCAGCCATGGTTGGTGTAGGTCCCTTCATGGCCTCTAGCGGTACTCCCTTTGAAAATGAAGCAAACGGTGACTTAAAACTATCTTTATTTCTTTTAAGTTTGCTTCGTATCCAAAAGCCAGAACGCCTCATCCCTGCTACAACAGCGATAGGGAGCTTAGATCCATTTGGTCGTGAACGAGCACTAGATGCTGGCGCCAATGTCTTAATGCCCAATATTACACCTACACAGTACCGCCCTAACTACGCCTTATATAACGGCAAGATCTGTTTAGAAGATAGAGCAGAAGATTGCCGCCATTGCTTAAGTAAACGAGTAGAAAACTACGGCTATACACTCAGTACAAGCCGTGGGGATTACCGAAACGAGGTAAAGATACATGAGATATAACAAACATGCTTTAGAAGCTGAACGCTTCATCTCCCATAGCGAGATAGAAGAAACCTTAGCTTTCGCTAAGATGAATAAAGATAACAAAGAACTCTTGTCTAAAATTTTAAAGAAGGCAAGCTTGATGGATGGACTAGACCACCGTGAAGCTGCAGTCTTACTTACCTCCACCGATCCAAAAATCAATCGCGAAGCAAGAGAGCTTGGTAAAGCCATTAAAGAAAGATTCTATGGCAAACGCATCGTCATGTTCGCTCCCCTCTACCTATCTAACTACTGCGTTAATAGCTGTGTGTATTGTCCGTACCATATTCAAAATACAAGTATTCCAAGACGAAAACTCACCCAAGCTGAAATCGAAGCAGAAGTAAGGGCTCTAGAAGACATGGGTCATAAACGCCTTGCCTTAGAACTTGGTGAACACCCTACTATGAACCCCATCGAATACGTCACTGAATCCATTAAGACCATCTATGGCATCCACCATAAAAATGGTGACATTCGCCGTGTTAACGTCAACATCGCTGCTACCACTACGGAGAACTATAAGAAACTACACGATGCAGGCATAGGTACCTATATCCTCTTCCAAGAAACATACAATAAGAGCCGCTATCAGGAACTACACCCAGCAGGACCTAAGAGCAACTATGAGTTCCACACAGAAGCAATGGATCGTGCCATGGAAGCTGGCATCGATGACGTGGGTATTGGTGTCCTCTTCGGTTTAGAGAACTATGCCTATGAACTAGTTGGCTTACTCATGCACGCAGAACATTTAGAAGCAGTACATGGCGTTGGCCCTCATACCATCAGTGTCCCTAGAATCTGTCCTGCAGACGATGTGGATCCTAAAAGCTTTAGTGATGCAGTCCCCGATGACATCTTCGCGAAAATAATTACTACCTTACGTTTAGCTGTCCCCTACACCGGCATGATCCTCTCGACTAGAGAAGCACCCAAAGTCCGTGAGATGGCTTTAGAACTTGGTGTCACCCAACTAAGTGGTGGCTCTAAAACAACTGTCGGTGGTTACGATGAAGCCATCCGTAGCCAAAGCCAAGATTCACAACAGTTCGATTTAAGCGACCATAGAAGTCTAGATGAAATCGTACAGTGGCTACTAGAGTTAGGCTACATCCCTAGTTTTTGTACAGCTTGCTACCGTGAAGGACGCACTGGAGATCGCTTCATGCAACTTTTAAAGTCAGGCCAAATTGCCAACTGCTGCCAACCCAACGCCTTGATGACCTTAGGTGAATACTTAGCAGACTATGCAAGCATGGATGTGCAAGCACTAGGGGAAGAAGTAATAAGAAATGAATTGGATCGAATCCCCAACTTGAAAGTAAAAGCAATCGCCGAGGATTACCTTGGTCAAATAGAGGCTGGTAGAAGAGACTTTCGTTTTTAAACAAAGCAAGCACTAAATACTAGGAGGAGCAGCTATGGATTTACAAGATAAAAAGAATAAGGCCAGCACCCTGGATCGCCAAGTCATTGGTATATTCGGTCGCCCAAATGTAGGTAAATCCTCACTCCTAAATGCATTAACCGGGCAAGACATTGCCATCGTATCCCCTGTTTCTGGTACCACGACCGATCCCGTCATCAAGCACATGGAGTTAAGTCCCATAGGACCTGTTAGTTTCATTGATACAGCAGGTATAGGAGATGGAACTAGTTTAAGCGATGCCAGAGATGAGAAGACACGAGAACAACTGCGTCGGTCAGACTTAGTTATTCTCGTCACAGATATGGAATCTGGCCTAGATCCAAGTGAACTGTTATTCCTCGGCGGTATCGATAGGGAGATACCTATCATTTTATTTAGAAATAACTTTAATGCATCTAAAAGTGTAAGTCTTGTTCAAGAACTACCTCCACCTCTAGAAGACTTAACGTCTATCAGTGGTAATCCTTTGACAATGGACGGTATCGACAGTTTAAAAGAGTTCATTGCCACAAAACTAAAGAGCCCTACAAGAAGGCTCATTGCAGATCTACTAGAGCCCGGTGATCTAGTGATACTCGTGACTCCTATAGATGCCGGTGCACCCAAGGGACGCTTAATATTGCCACAGCAGCAAACGATACGAGAAATTTTAGATGCCCATGCCATGGCCATAACGGTGCAAACAGAAGAACTTGCATTTACACTCAAGCAATTAAAATTCAAACCAAAACTAATCGTGACGGACAGTCAGGTCTTTAAACAGGTGTCAGCCATTGTACCTAAAGACATCCCTCTACTGTCCTTTAGTATCCTCTTTTCACGTTTAAAAGGTGATCTAAAAAGCCAGGCAGATGCCGCTTTGAAGATAAATGAACTATCCGCAAACGATCTAATACTCATTGCCGAAGGGTGCACGCACCATCGCCAATGTGACGACATCGGAACGGTCAAATTACCTCGCATGCTAAGTCAAAAGACTAGCCACGAGCTACGATTTGATTCGACCCAAGGAGGTCAATTTCCAAGGGAACTGGATCCATACAAGTTAATCCTTCATTGTGGCGCTTGTATGCTAAACACCAGGGAAATGCAAAACCGCCTCCACCTTGCCGCCAATAGCGGCGTAGCCATTACAAACTTTGGCCTAGCCATCGCCCACATGACGGGCATACTCGAGCGTTGTCTTGATGGTCTGGCCACACTAGAAAGAGGTACAACATGGAATCAATCGATCTAAGCCAAAAGCCAAGGGTAGACATCACTGTCGATGGTAAAGCGATAAAAGCCTACGAAGGCTTAACCATCTTACAGGCCATGATGGAAGAGGATATACACATCCCCCACTTGTGCTACGACATCAGACTTGAACGAGCAAATGGCAACTGTGGACTTTGCATTGTCGAGCTCTTACACGACGGCAAAACGGCTATTAGTCCAGCAAGAGACGTCAAAGCTTGTCAAACCCCAATCCAAGCAGGTATGGTCTTCAACACAGCAAGTACACGCCTCGAAGACTACAGAAAAGTTCGTTTAGAACAACTCCTATCAGATCACAATGCGGATTGTACTGCACCTTGCGTCAATACTTGTCCTGCAGGCATTGACATTCAATCCTATTTGAATCAAGTCAGCATGGGCAACTTCAAAACCGCCTTGCAAATCATTAAGGATAACAATCCTTTCCCCAGTGCTTGCGGTCGTGTCTGTCCTCACCCTTGTGAAGCGGCATGCCGTCGTGAATTGGTCGACGAAGCAGTAGCCATTAACCACGTGAAGCGCTTTGTCGCAGACCTAGACCTAGATGAAGAAACGCCTTGGTTACCCGTTAAAGCAGCAAGCTCAGGTAAGAGAATTGCCGTCATTGGATCTGGTCCTGCTGGCCTTAGCTGTGCCTACTACAGTGCACTCTTAGGTCATGAAGTCGATGTATTCGAGCGTTTGCCTCTACCAGGTGGTATGCTCCGCTACGGTATTCCAGAGTATCGCTTGCCAAAAGCCCAATTAGATAAAGAGATTGCTCAGATCGAGCGTAGTGGTGTGAAGATCCATTGTAATAAGGCTTTAGGGACACATCTTCGTTTAGAAGAGCTCAAAAAAGAATACGATGCCATCTATCTTGGTATTGGTTCTTGGCGTGCCACCTCCTTAGGTATTGAAGGCGAAACACTTCCAGGTGTCTGGCTTGGTATTCAATACTTAGAAGAAGTTACAAGGGGTAGAAGCATAGAATTAGGCGATGAAGTCACCGTTATTGGTGGTGGTAATACGGCTATTGACTGTGCAAGAACAGCACTTCGCCAAGGGGCTAAACACGTCACACTTCTCTATCGCCGTACGAGAGACGAGATGCCTGCAGAACCCATCGAAATACACGATGCTCTAGAAGAAGGCATCGATATGCGCTTCTTATCTGCTCCATTGAGCATCACTAGAGATGAAGTGACTGGCCAAAAGTTACTCTTAGTCCAAAAGATGGAATTAGGCGAAGCTGATAGATCAGGTAGAAGGCGTCCTGTACCTATTCCAAACAGTGAATACACGATAGCAATTGACACTATAATCTCGGCTGTTGGTCAATCGACAGACACCCAATTCTTATACAACGATATGCCCATTGGCCTAAACCGTTGGGGTGATATAGAGATCAATGGACGTAGCTTTGAAACTTCAGAAGAAGGTATCTTTGCTGGTGGTGACTGTGTGACCGGTCCTGCAACGGTTGTCCAAGCAGTTGGCGCTGGACACAAAGCCGCAGACTCCATTGACTCCTGGCTTAGAACAGGCGTCGCAAAGCTTGCCAGTAAAGACTATTCTTGTTCCAGAGGCTCGTTTGAAGAATTGCCTCGCCACGAATTTGAAGTCCTCCCAAAACTATCTAGGCTTCCAATGCCTGCACTAGAAGTTGAAGAGCGTATAGATAGCTTTATCGAGGTTGAATTGGGTCTTGACGAAGACAGTGCCATGTTGGAGGCATCAAGGTGTTTGAAGTGCGGTTGCTCAGCTAGAGCGCAATGCCAACTTCGAGATGAAGCCACAGCACATGACATTGAGTTCATGACACCTATCCACGATAGGCCATTCTTCCCACTTGTAGAAGACCACCCATACATCATCCGCGACATGAACAAGTGTATTGCTTGTGGCCGTTGTATTGCTGTATGTGCTGAAGTAGAAGGTCCTGATGTCCTTGGCTACCACATCCGTGAAGGTAGACTCATCGTCACCACGAAAGATGGTAATCCCTTGTCCGAGACCGACTGTGTATCTTGTGGCCAGTGTGTGGATGCTTGTCCTTGTGGTGCATTAGACTATAAGCGTGAGCATCCTGCTGTCTTTAAAGCCTTACACGATGAATCAAAGACTGTTGTTGCCTTCGTTGCTCCAGCTGTCCGCACTATAATTGCAAAAGAGTTTGGCTTATCTACTACAGAAGTAGCCCCATTTATGGCAGGTCTTTTAAAAGATATTGGCTTCCAAAAAGTCTTTGATTTCACTTTCGCTGCAGACTTGACCATATTAGAAGAAACAAGTGAATTCTTAGAGCGTTTCACCGAAAACCGCTCCATGCCACAGTTCACCTCTTGCTGCCCTGGTTGGGTCAACTTCGTTGAGAACAGATATCCAGAACTCATACCCAATCTATCAAGCTGTAAATCACCACAGCAAATGATGGGCGTCACCGTAAAAGAGCATTTCGGCCAAATGGCAGGGCTCAAACGAGAAGACCTCTATGTCGTCTCTATCGTGCCTTGCATGGCTAAAAAGTATGAAGCAGCACGTCCTGAATTTACTATCGATGGCAACAGAGACGTTGATGCAGTACTTACTACAACAGAGCTCTTAGACATCGTGAAGTTGACACGGGTGGATATCTCCAAGGTTAAGCCTGCTGACTTCGACGAGCCATATAAGCGTGTCAGTGGTGCTGGTATTCTCTTTGGTGCCTCCGGTGGTGTTGCAGAAGCAGCCTTACGTATGGCAGGTGAGATATTAAGCGGTGAAGTCTATAAAGAGCCATTAGAGTTCGAAGCTTTACGTGGATTTGATGGCGTCAAAGAAACCAAAATCGACATCAACGGCCAAATTGTACGTGTTGCAGTAAT
>CAYXVJ010000113.1:4560-8281 GCA_964468675.1 uncultured Oscillospiraceae bacterium | reverse complement strand
ATTTCGGTCGTGGTATACCCGTAGACTATAACCAAGCTGAGAAGCGTTATAACTGGGAGCTTGTCTATTGTGAGCTCTATGCGGGTGGTAAATATAAAAATACAAGCGGTGAAAACTACGAGTTTAGTTTAGGTTTAAATGGATTGGGTGCGTGTGCAACACAGTACTCATCTGCATGGTTTGAAGCCAAAGTGCTACGCGATGGCTTTGAGTATAATTTAAGTTTTGAAAAAGGCAATAACGTTGGTGGCCTAGATAAGAAGGCAACACGTGAGAAGCGTACAGGTACCATACAGCGTTGGTTACCAGACAAGGAAGTCTTCACAGATGTTGAAATACCTTTAGAGTTCTTCTTGGATATTTTAAAGCGACAAGCTGTTGTAAACGCAGGTATACAATTCGAATTCACAGATGAAGTAACGGATACAAAAGAAACATTTTACTACCCTGAAGGTATCTTAGGTTATGTGAAAGAACTAGACGATGAGAAGGGTATTAGCGAACCGTTTCGTTTCTCTTCAGAAGGTATGGGACGTGACCGTGCAGACAAGCAAGACTATAAGCTTAAGGTTGATGTCGCGATGTGCTTCAATAATGAAGTGAATCAAATTGAGTATTACCATAACTCTAGTTACTTAGAGTATGGTGGTTCTCCAGATAAAGCGGTGCGCTCAGCTTTTGTCTCGTCCTTTGATAAGCTTGCCAAGGAAAGAAACAAGTATAAAGCAAATGAATCTCGTGTCACGATATCTGACATTGAAGACAGCCTTATATTAGTCATTAACTCTGCATCGACACAAACCAGTTATGAGAACCAAACGAAGAAGGCGATTAGTAACCGTTTCATCCAACAATTCATCACAGAATTACTGAGAAGTGAACTTGAAATCTGGGCGATTGAAAACTATCAAGTTGCCGAAAAAGTCTTGGACCAGATCATGGTGAACAAGCGTAGTCGTGAGAGTGCCGAACGTCAACGTTTGAACGTGAAGAAGAACCTCATGGGCAAGATGGACATGATGAACAGAGTCCAGTCGCTTGTTGAATGTCGCTCTAAAGATGTGAACAGACGAGAGTTATATATCGTTGAGGGTAAGTCGGCTTTGGGTTCGACTAAACTTGGCAGAGATGCAGAATTCCAAGCCATCATTGCGATTCGTGGTAAGATCTTGAATTGTTTGAAGGCAGACTATGTACAGATCTTTAAAAGTGAAATCATCACGGACTTAATCAAGGTATTGGGTTGTGGCGTTGAGATCAAAACAAAGCATAATAAAGAAATTGCCTCCTTTGACTTAGAATCACTTCGTTGGAGTAAGGTCATTATCTGTACGGATGCAGACGTGGACGGCTTCCATATACGTACCATGTTATTGGCGATGTTCTACCGCTTAATGCCTACCTTGCTTCAAGAAGGTAAGGTATATATCGCTGAGTCGCCCTTGTATGAAATTACACATAAGCCTGGTAAAGCAGATGAAAAGCAGTACTTTGCTTACGATGAGCCAGAGAAGGCAACAATCTTAGCTAAGCTAGGTGCCCAGAATGTGAAGTTACAACGCTCTAAAGGACTTGGTGAAAACGATCCAGAAATGATGTGGCTTACAACTATGAATCCACAGACAAGACGCTTGATTCAAGTCAATCCTGGTGAAGATGAAGAGAAAATCGCAAATACCTTTGATGTACTACTAGGTGACAACCTTGCAGGCAGAAAACAACACATCGAAGATGAAGGTCACTTGTATATCAGTGATCTGGATGTTGGTTAGAGCTTTTTAGTTGAAGATAGAGGATTAAGGATTCGAATGGCAAAAGGAAAACGTAAAAACAGCTCGAATGAACGAGCTAAAACTTCTAAAAAAACAAACAATCAAGAAGGGCGCATCGATATCGATGTGCCTCATGCTGAGATCGAAAAACAAGAGATCGTAGACACGCTGGAATGGAACTTCATGCCGTATGCCATGAGCGTTATTGTCTCACGTGCAATTCCGGAAATTGATGGCTTTAAGCCCTCACACCGCAAGCTGCTCTATACCATGTATAAGATGGGCTTGTTGTCAGGCGCAAGAACGAAGTCTGCAAACATCGTAGGTCAGACCATGAAGTTAAATCCACATGGTGATCAGGCTATTTATGAGACGATGGTCCGTCTGACAAAAGGGCATGCAGCTTTATTGCACCCTTACATCGATTCTAAAGGTAACTTTGGTAAACAGTATTCTAGAGACATGCAATATGCAGCTGCTCGTTATACAGAAGCAAAGCTTGCTAAAATATGCGAAGAATTATTCAAGCATATTGATCACGATACGGTTGATTTCATCGATAACTACGACGGGACCATGCAAGAGCCCATGCTCTTACCGGCTACCTATCCATCTATATTGGTGAATCAAAACCAAGGTATCGCGGTAGGTATGGCAAGTAACATTGCGCCTTTTAACTTACGTGAGGTTTGTGAAGCAACCAAGGTCTATATTGATGATCCAGGTGCTGATCTGCAAGAGATCTTACCGGCTCCGGACTTCCCAGGTGGTGCTTTATTGATCTATGAGGAAGATCGTGCAAGGCAAATCTTAAAGACTGGCCGTGGTACATTCAAGATGAGGGCCGTCTATGAAATCAATAAGAAAGAAAACATGGTAGAGATCACAGAGATTCCTTACACGACTACCGTGGAACAAATTATTGATGACATCACGAATTTAGTGAAAAACGGTAAAATCAAGGAAGTTAATGATGTTCGTGACGAGACAGACTTGGATGGCTTAAAGCTAACGATTGAATACAAACGTTCAACGGATCCAGAAGCACTCATGACAAAACTCTTTATGATGACGAATTTAGAAACAGGCTTCCCCTGTAACTTCAATATTCTCATCAATGGTACTCCTAGAGTCATGGGTATTAAGCAGATCTTAGGTGAGTGGCTATCTTTCCGTCGCAATTGTGTCAGACGTGAAACAGCCTTTGAATTGCAGCGTAAGCAAGAACGTTTGCACCTCTTACAAGGTCTTGAAAAGATTCTACTCGATATCGATAAGGCAATTGCAATTATCAGGAATACAGAAAAAGAGACCGAAGTCATTCCTAACCTTTGTGCGGGCTTTGAGATTGATGCGCTGCAAGCAGAATATGTGGCTGAGATTAAGCTGCGTAATTTAAATAGACAATATATTTTGAATCGTGTTGCAGATATTAAGAAATTAAAGACGGACATCCGTGATTTGAAGAAACTACTAGGTGACTCCAGATTGATCGATAATAAGATTAAGGAAGATTTGGATCGCGTGAGTGAAAAGTACGGTGAGGATAGAAAGACTCGCTTGATTCATGAAGAGAAGATCGAGCGGATCACGAAAGAGGAATTGATCCCAGACTATCGCTTGCGTTTATTCTTGACACATGAAAACTACTTGAAGAAGCTTGCCTTTACGTCACTTCGTTCTGCAGGTGATCTTAAAACCAAAGATGGAGATTACATCGTCTTGGATGTTGAGGGCACAAATAGAGATGAATTGCTTTTGTTTAGTAATAAGGCGAATTTGTATAAGTACCAGGTACATGAAATCGTAGACCATAAACCATCTGAGTTTGGTGAGTACTTAACAAATTTATTGGAATTAGAAGACGATGAGAAAATTGTCAGCATTAAGATTGCAGGGGACTATGAAGGTGAAGTGATTTTTGCCTTTGAAAATGGTAAGTGTGCCCG
>CAYXVJ010000113.1:0-4550 GCA_964468675.1 uncultured Oscillospiraceae bacterium | reverse complement strand
AAATTAGATACCTTTGAAAACCACAGGGCATCAGAACTAGGGGCTTTTGTTCCAACCTTATTAAAGATGAATAAAGGTGAGCATGTGATATACATGGTGATAACCAGTGATTTTAAAGGTCATATGGTCTTTGCCTTTGAAAATGGTAAGTGTGCCCGTGTAGACTTAGAAGCTTATGTGACAAAGACCAAAAGACGGAAATTAGTCAATGCATATAATGCTAAATCTCCGTTAATCGGGTTATACTATCAGTTAGAGACAGAGGACTACCTCTTAAAATCTACTGACGGGAAAGTCTGTCTCTTTGAGTCATCGCTTGTACCTAAGATGGCCAGTAGGTCCAACCAAGGTGTTCAGGTGATGCGATTGAATCCAAAGAGAGGGCAAAAGCTCGAGTCGATCAAGCGGCCGGGTAGTGTTGTCCTCGATGATGCGGAACGTTATCGTATCCGTACGCTGCCAGGTAGGGGCTTGTTCTTAAAAGAAGAGCTACTAGAGCACAGGCAGATAGACCTCGAGGGGGTTAACTAGGCATGAGTAGAGCCGTATACATCGACCGCTCGGATCGATCCGGGCCATCAGGTGGTGGACTACGTAGGGTATTGGCTTTTATTTTGATCATAGTATTGGTGGTCATTGCATTGGTGCTGTTGTTTATCCAAAGACAAAACAACGAAGCCGATACCATTATGGAACGATTTGAGCTTGCACTTGAAGAGGCAAAGTATGAGGATGTGTTAGAGATTCATACACAAGCGCAAGAGCGCTCCTTATCCAAGCGTCAAAGTGAGAGCAATCGCGAGATATACGGAGAAGCGGTCTTGGAGATGGAAGCCATTTTGTTTGGCCGAATAGATCGCATTACAGGCAATCTATTAAATGCAAGCTCGCCCAATCTGACCGATGACGATGCGGCTTACTTAAGTGGACTTGAAAACTTTTCTGCAGGTAAGCTATCTGAGTTAATTGACTCCATGGGCCTAGAAGTCTTGTCTGGTGATCTAGAGATTCCTAAAGCAAGGCGCATTTTAGCCGAACTTTCACGTTTAGAACTGGTCGCAGATGAAGCAGCAGCCATGCGCGGTGAATTACCAGCGCTTGAGACGGCCAGTCCTAGATACCAGCAGGCCATGGCCTTATTCGATACAGAGAACTATATCGCTGCAGCAGTGAGCCTAGACGAATCGCTAGACTCGCCAGAAGTGATTCCAGAAAGCCTTGCAAGTCGTTTGTTCTCAAGTGAACTGGTAAGGGTTAGACAGACCATGAGACCGATTTTAATCGAACAGATTGAGTCGCTTATGGATCGAAATAAATTCATCTCAGCAGAGCGCCAGATGGATCAACTCTTGCGTTTCTTCCCAGACGATACTGAGATCATTGCCTTGTATGAAGAGATTCGCCAGCAAGTGCCGACGGATCTAGTCCAATACTCAGGTAACCTTGAACACATCACTCTAAGACCCTTGATCGTGAACACTGCAGTGGGTTTAGGCGATACAGCTGTAGCTCAGACTGCTGACAGCACGATGCTGACAAGTTATGAGTTTACACAAATCCTTGAATCCCTATATCGTGCCAACTTTGTCTTGATTGATATTGAAATGCTCTTGAATGAACAAGGTGTATTCCAACCCATTATGTTACCTAGTGGTAAGAGACCATTACTCTTAACGTTAGAAGGCTTTAATTACTATCCTGCACGCCGCTTATCAGGCAATCTGGATAACTTGGTCATTGACGACCAAGGTCGTGTCTCAGGCGAGTTTACGAACGCTAGCGGACAAAAACAAATCCTCCATGAAAGCGAAGCAATCGGCATTTTAGATGCCTTTGTAGATGTGCATCCTGATTTTTCTTTTGATGGCGCTAAAGGCAACATTACGCTCACAGGCAATATGGGTATATTCGGTTATGTCTTTACTGAAGAGCAAGTGGAGTATAGGAATCAACAAGCATCGGCATTTGGTTTACCATTAGAATCCTATACAGCTGAGCAACTCTTAGAGCAGCGAAATGAAGCGAAGCTTGTTGTTGATGTTTTAAAATCAAACGGTTGGACTTTTGGTAGCCAAACGTATGCTGGTTCTGAAATCACTGCCATGAATATGGAACAGTTACAGATGGATACCCAAAAATGGATGGATACGATAGGTGAGCTGACAGGCCCAGTTCAAGTCATCGCCTATCCAAATGGTGCCATTTTGACAGGGGAAGATGAAAGAAAAACATATTTACAAGAACAAGGTTTCAAGTACTTCCTAGGCATTGGTCCGAACCCATACCTTGTCGGTACGACAAACTACTTGTATATGGACCGCCTGTACTTAGGTGGCTATGCTTTAAGAAACCATCTGTCGGCTCGTTTGTTTGAATCTAGTAGCGTTTACGACCCAGCAAGAAGCTTGCCCTTACAATAAGGGCAAGGCTTTAGAAGAATTCTTTATAGAGTTCTCTAATGGCGTAATTGACGAACTCTTCACGAATACCAAAGACGATGCTGATTTCAGAGGCGCCTTGAGAGATTAGCTCAAGGTTAATGCCAGCTCTTGCCAAAGCTGATGTAGCCCTAGCCGTTACACCGACTGTTTTAGCCATTGCATCTCCAACAACCATGACGATACCTAGATTGTGGCTGACTTCTAGTACATCGACCTCTAACTCCTCAAGAAGACGGGCAGTAACCTGCTTTTCCTTCTCTGGTGTGAAGAGGTCTTTTTTGATTACAAGCGATAGGGAGTCAATACCAGACGGCATATGGTCAAAGGGTATATCTAAGTCTGCTAGGATTTCTAAAACCCGCATTGCAAAACCGACTTCGCGGTTCATGAGGAATTTGGATACGTGTAGTAAAGAGAAGCCTTTTCGTCCGGCGATGCCTGTGACGATGCTATCGATGTCTTCATGTTCGGCTACGATACGCGTACCTGCTGCATCTGGGTTATTCGTATTCCTTATATGAATAGGAATATTATGTTGGAAGGTAGGCGTGACCGCTTCTTCATGGAGGACTGAGAAACCAGCATAGGCTAATTCACGCATTTCGTGGTAGGTGATTTCTCTAATGCCTCTAGGAAATGAAACCAAATTGGGGTTTACTGCAAACACTGAATCGACATCGGTCCAGTTCTCATATACCGTAGCGCCGATCGCTACAGCGACAACGGCACCACTGATGTCTGAACCTCCACGTGAAAACGTGAGGATCTGACCATCTTCTGTACCGCCAAAGAAACCAGGGAAGACGACTAGTTCTTCTTTATGCTTAAGACTAGATAAGTTTTTATAGCTTTCCTCTAGGATTACGGTGGACTTACGCACCATCTTTAAGCGTAGGCCTGCTTCAATGGGGTTCACATACGATGCTTTTACACCTTGCAATTGGATATAATCGGCGATTAACTTTGCATTGTTATCTTCACCTGCAGCTTTTAATGCGTCTTGTAGCTCTCTATGCTTGTGCCGGTTCTTTTCAATACGCAAGTTTAAATCTGCTTTTACCAGTGCTTCATAGTCTTTTGTTAAGCCTAGATCTTTTGCTATGTCGCCAAAACGCTTTGCTATGGTATTAATCTCCAATGAGCCGTCGTAGCCAGAATGTATGGCTGCTGCACAGGCAATTAAAAGGTCTGTTACCTTAACATCCGTGCTAGAACGCTTACCAGGTGCTGAAACGACTAATACACGTCGATCTTGATCGCTCAACACGATATCAACAGCACGCTTGATTTGTCTAGCGTCTGCTAAAGATGTACCACCAAATTTTGCTACCTTCATAATGCCTACCTCGAAATTAAATTATTTGAATTATAAGTAAGCATAGCTTCTATTTCAAGTTCGTTTGCAAGGTTTGCTGTCTTGATCTTCGATCAAAAAGTCAAAGACTATGTTACAATT
Organism: uncultured Oscillospiraceae bacterium; assembly: GCA_964468675.1. Taxonomy (GTDB): domain Bacteria; phylum Bacillota; class Clostridia; order Saccharofermentanales; family Fastidiosipilaceae; genus CAYXVJ01. The sequence goes on along the minus strand of CAYXVJ010000113.1, from coordinate 653 downwards.
TCTTAGAATTAGCACTATGAATCCTTATAGTCGCTTATACGGAACGGTAATGGAGGACTTTTCTTGGCCAGATCTAGATTGAAGAAGAAACGATTTATTCCCGCAGCATACTATCCAGATATTGCAGGCATCAATTGGAAGAACATTTACGACTTAGGCTATCGCTTGATTTTGATCGATGTCGATAACACACTAATACCTCATGGACAAAGCGATAAAACAGACTATTCACAAACTGTTTTAAGCACTATACAAGAAACAGGCTTAAAGGTTTCCTTGCTCTCCAATGCAAGGGCAAGTCGAGCTGAAGCTGTAGGTCTTGCTTTAAATGTACCTGCAGAAGGTATGGCTAATAAGCCTGGACCTGGTGGTATTTTAAGAGCTGCTAAAAAGTTTGATATTCCATTAGAACGTACCATACTGGTAGGAGACCAATATTTCACCGATATGCTCGCAGGTAGAAATGCAGGGATTAAAACCATATTAGTGGATCCATTAGACCCCAAAGAACCGTGGTACATTCGTTTGAAGCGCTGGCAAGAAAGACGGATGTATAAACGTAGTGGCAGGTCTACGCACTACGATGAATTACCACGAGTTGAACTAGAAGATGTAAAATAATATAAATAGGAAGTTAATGGAAATACATTTAT
>CAYXVJ010000112.1:4366-8285 GCA_964468675.1 uncultured Oscillospiraceae bacterium | reverse complement strand
CGAAGCGCGCAGGCTTATTACATGACATTGGTAAAGCCATCGACTTTGAACAAGAAGGAACACACGTTGAGCTAGGTGCCAACATTGCACGTAAGTACAAAGAAGCACCAGAAGTGATCAATGCGATCATGTCACACCATGGCGACATAGAGGCTACATCTCATGTATCCGTCCTTGTCGCAGCAGCAGACGCCTTGTCCGCTGCAAGACCAGGTGCAAGACGTGAGAACATGGAGACTTACATCAAGCGTATCCAACGCTTGGAGGAAATCGCCAATGAACATGAAGGCGTCGACAAGTCCTATGCCATACAAGCAGGTCGTGAGATCCGCGTAATGGTTGTTCCGGATAAAGTCAGTGATGCTGAAATGGCCGTAATTGCTCGAAGCATCTGTAAACAGATTGAAGAAGAATTGAGCTATCCCGGTCAGATTAAAGTCAATGTGATTCGTGAGACCCGTGTGAGCGATATCGCGAAGTAAAACCATTGATCACGAGACATCCAAAGAAAAGAAGAGGTTCCCCCTTACAGCGCATGCTGGAGGGGGTTCTTTTTATGTTAGAATGGGTGCAATCATCGGCTACTAGAACGAGGGGTAAACTAGATTGAACATACTATTTATTGGGGATATCGTAGGATCAAGAGCCGTATCTTTTATCGAAGATATTTTAGCTGAATTAAAGGAGAGCTTAAGAGTCGATCTTGTCATTGCAAATGCAGAGAATGTAGCAGGGGGGCTTGGCTTAACGCCAAACTATGCGTCTAGGCTTTATGCAGCAGGTATTGATGTCTTAACGATGGGCAACCATACCTGGTCAAAGCGCGATGTAGTTGATGTCTTAAGAAGTGATGCCTTAATTGCAAGGCCAGCAAATGGTCATCCAAATTGGCCCGGTAAAGGTTTTGCTATTACTCATACAAACGATACAACCATAGGTGTGATTAATCTTTTAGGCCAATATGGCTTGAATCCACCCACATCTCCGTTTATCATGATCAAACCTTTATTAGCAGAATTGCGTGAGCTTTATCCAGACATTGTCTTTATTGTAGACATGCATGCTGAAGCCACCGCTGAAAAGCTTGCTATGGCAGCTTTTTTAGATGGTGAAGTAGCAGCTTTGCTAGGTACACATACTCATGTACAAACTGCTGATGAAGCAATCACAGATTTGGGTATGGCGTATATAACAGATGTTGGCATGACAGGCCCTAGAGATAGTATAATAGGAATGAGTAAGCAGTCGTCATTAAGACGATTCGTAGACTGTTTACCGACACGTTATGAATTGGCATCAGGTCCTTGTGATCTAAATGCTGTATACTTTGAACTCGATGAGTTTGGAAAAGCGTTAGCAATCGAACGCATTCATATCGAAGAAGATGACGAATCAATATAAATGAAATTTGGATAGCATATGACTTGGATAGGCATAGCCTTTATTATTGCATTGGATCAATTTACAAAACAGCTAGTTGTCAGGCATATCGGACCCAGAGATGTGGTATCGATTATCCCTGGTTTCTTTGATCTTATTTATCGTGAGAACAGTGGGGCTGCATGGTCCTTTTTAGCTGATGCAGACTGGGGTATCCATGTGTTACGCATCATTTCTATTGCAGCTGCACTTTTGTTCTGTGTCTTATTGGGTAAGACGAAACACAAATGGCTACGCTTTGCATTGGTGCTAATGATTGGCGGGACGATAGGCAATGCAATTGACCGAGTTGCTTTAGGATACGTTATTGACTTCTTGTCATTTACGTTTGGCACCTATGTGTTTCCAACCTTTAATGTTGCTGATTCAGCACTAGTTGTCGGTACAATTATGTTTGCAGGTGGCATGATCTTTTTACCCCAAGACCAACAGTTTGATGATAAGCGGATCTTAAATGGAGGGCCATCACTTGAGTGACATAAAAACTACATGGTTGAATCTTAAAATCACACAAGGCGAAGGACTGCGTGTGGATAAGGCATTAGCCCTGTCCACAGAGGATTATTCGAGATCGCAAATCACGAAGTGGTTTAATGAAGGGCGAGTCTACCATCTTGCTAAGCGCTTAAAAGCATCTGAAAAGCTACCCTTAGATACAGAAGTTAATATAGAAATTGATTGTATCGAGGCAGATGAATTAAGGCCTGAGGCAATTGCTTTGGATATCCGCTATGAAGACGAATACTTACTGGTGGTGAATAAGCCACAAGGTATGGTTGTCCATCCTGGTGCAGGTCATATCTCAGCTACTTTGGTATCAGCCTTAATGTTCCGTTATGGCTCGAACCTATCGAGTGAAGGCGGTATTGAAAGACCTGGTATTGTTCACCGCATTGATAAAGATACGTCAGGCCTCCTTATGGTCGTTAAGAACAATCTAGTCCACCATAAGATATCCGATAGGCTTCGTAGGCATGAGATTACAAGGGAGTATCAAGCACTTGTCCATGGTCATGTGCAAGATCAATCCGGGACGATTATCGCACCTATTGCAAGAGACAAACACAACCGCCAAAGACAGGCTGTGAGAGCTGATGGGAAAGAGGCCATCACTCACTTTGAACTAAAAGAGCATTTGAAGGGAAGTTCACACTTAGTCTTACAACTAGAGACCGGTAGAACGCATCAAATACGCGTACATATGCATTATATTGGACACCCAGTAATTGGTGATCCGATTTATGCAGGAAAACGAGAACGCTATGGACTTGTGGGGCAAGCTCTCCATGCATCTAGGCTTCGTTTCGAACATCCTATTACAGGAGAGGAGATAGAAGTTACAGCAGAGCTTCCAGACTATTTTCAAGCGTACTTACAGGAAAATAGGAAATGATTGAACAAATTAAAAGCATGTATAAAAGAGGTGAAGCATTTGTCTTGAAACATGACAAGCTTGTCTTAGGCCTGCTTATTTTATTCCTATGTGCCTCAATTGTGATCAGTCAGTTCGTCAACATTAAAAGAACGCAAGCAGAGACGATGGATCTGACAACAGAAATTGATCGTTTGCAAGACCTTATGGAAGATGAGCAACTGCGTTATGCCAATCTTCAAGATGAGAAACAAAGACTAACAACTGAACGTAACTTGATTATAGACGAATTCTTGGCGAATAACCCTATGACATCCATTGACTTATTAGAGCTACAAGAGAACTTAGCTCTCTCTCGTGTGATGGCAGGAGCGACAGACATCACAGGTGCTGGCGTATCTTTATTACTGAGTGACCCTGAAGGCATCGACTATGCTACTGCAACCGCTACAGATATTATCCATGAACAAGATGTGATGGATGCCGTGAATCTATTGAAAGCAAATGGGGCTGTTGCTATGGCGGTCAATGGTGAGCGCTTGACTGCAACAAGTAAGCTCATTTGTAATGGGCCTACGATTTTAGTCAATAGACGCTTACTATCCGCTCCTTTTGTGATTACCGCAGTTGGTGATACGGAGCAAATGATGGACGCGATAGCATCCAATAATCGGATCCAAAATCTAGCGAGTAGTGGCAAGACGGTTCGTTATGAGCAAGTCAACGAAATGCTTATCCCTGCTTTTAACGATAACTTGATTATCGAGCAGGCAAGAGAGATGATGAAGGAGGTTTTAGAATCATGAAACTAAAACGCTTTATAGCTAATTTAATATTAACCATCGTGTGTATCATTGTGGGTGTAGTAATCGCGATGCAATTTAAGAATCAAGCTGAAGCTTCTAGAAGTGGTTTAGGTGATTTCCAATCCGTTCAAGATCTACAAAATAGTCTTACTCAATTGCAAGCAGCGAACGAAGACCTCGCAAACGAAGTGATACTACTAAGGTCAAACGTGTATGAACTTAGAACACAGCAAGCGGACGAAGAAGGTGTCTTGTCACAAGCATTGCAAGAAAATAACAATTTGAAAATATTCGGTGGTTT
>CAYXVJ010000112.1:0-4356 GCA_964468675.1 uncultured Oscillospiraceae bacterium | reverse complement strand
AGATGGCGGCAATTCCCGCGTTCGTGCAGTTGATCTATTAACACTGGTAAACTACATCAGAGCAGGTAATGCCCAAGGTATTGCGATCAATAACCAACGCTTGGTAGCGATGAGTGAGATTCAAACCAGCGGCTCAAACATTGTTGTCAACAGCAACATCATCAGTGGCCAAAGTGGTACATATAGCATACGTATCATTGGTGATCACAGTGACATTGCCTCTACATATAACATGCTCTCTGGTGTAATTAAAGTTTGGCTTATAGAGGGTATTGGTGTCACGATTGATTATTTTGATAGCGTAGAACTACCAGCTTTATCTCCAACAAGCCCTGCATACCGCTTTGGCTTGATGGAAGCTGCTACCGAATGATCCTACTAGTAGTGATATAATAGATTAACTTAAAAAAGAAATGAGAAGTGAATGGAGAAAATCATTCCAGTGGACAACCTGATCGCTCTTCGAGAGGTCATGGGCAGTCTAAATACAAACATTAAACGTTTAGAGCGTCAACTTGATGTATCCGTTGAACTGACAGCTGATGGTCTGTTGATTCGTGGTGAGAAAAAATCCACCATCGATTCTGCAGAAATCGTTCTCCAAAAACTACTTGATTTAAGCGATCAAGGCCATGAGGTGAATACCCAGACCGTATCTTATTTATCTGAACAAGTTGGCAATGGAAGTTTAGCTCAAGTACTCTCTTTTTCTCCAGATGTAGTGACTGTAACTGCTAAAGGCAGGCCTATTCGTTCTAAGACTAATGGACAGACACGTTACATCCAATCCATTCGTGAACATGAAGTTACATTTTCAATTGGGCCTGCAGGTACAGGTAAAACCTTCTTGGCTGTGGCATTGGCTGTCAATGATTTCCGCTTAGAGAAATATGAGCGTATTATTCTGACACGCCCTGCTGTAGAAGCAGGTGAGAAGCTAGGTTTTCTACCAGGTGATTTGCAAACAAAAGTTGATCCATACATGAGGCCTTTATATGATGCATTATTTGATTTAATGGGTGCCGAGTCCTATCAAATGCACATGGAACGTGGTGCGATAGAAGTCTCACCACTTGCTTACATGCGTGGCCGTACGTTGGATAACTCCTTCATCATTTTGGATGAAGCTCAAAATACAACACCAGAGCAGATGAAAATGTTTTTGACTCGTATCGGCTTTAATTCGAAAGCCGTCATTACTGGAGACGTTACCCAAATTGACTTACCAGGAGATAAGAAGAGTGGCTTAAAAGAAGCCAGTCGTATTTTATCCAAAGTCGAGGGTATTAATATTGTTGAATTAACCGACGAAGACGTTGTTCGTAACGGATTAGTCCAGCGCATTATTCGCGCTTATGACAGTTATGAGAAACGGAGGCCCCAGCGTTGAGACGTAAGACCTCATTTCCTTTATTCGCTAAAGTATTCATATTCTTATGCTTTTATGCCTTTGCTTTAGTTTTTTTATACTTTCGTTCACTACCTGAAAGTTATGATCTGGAAGTAGGCATGATTTCATCTGTAGATATTACAACCCAACAAGATGTAGAAGACTTAGCGAAGACTGAAGTTAGGGCTCAAGAGGCGGCAAACAGAATTACCCAAATTATGGTCAGATCAGGAGAGATCTCTGAACATACTTTAGAACGCTTAAGCGAGATGTTCACTACGACTGACGAAGTTAGAAGCTCCTTGATTGAAGAAGCAACAAAGTTCTCTGAAGAAGAAACGACCACGACAAATGACCCTATTGGTGCTGGAGGCAATGTAGATGAATCAGGTGAGGATGGTGAACCTATTGCCACACCTACACCTACTACTGAAGTTACAAGACCACCTGTATTGAGTGAAAGCGCCATTACGGCTGCAGCAAGTAAGTTAAATGAGGATTTATTTGCTAAGCATCAAATCAGCTTACAAGAAAATGATGCTAAGACATTAGTTGCTCTCGAGCAATCCATTTATACAAATCTAAAAAGACAAACACAAGATATTGCCATGTCCATAATGTCGGATCCGATGGACCCTACAAACCTTTCATCTGAGATCAGTAGACGGGTAACGACATTAGTCAACTCTGTAGAATTCTTTAAGTCTGAGTATGAATTAGCTGGTCGAGTCCTGCGTCTGTATTTAAGATCGAACTTAGTCTACGATGAACAAGCTACACAAGCCGCAAGGACTGCTGAATATGAACGTGTCATGCGTAATCCTGATGTGATTCCAGCTGGTACACGTATCTTAAGTGTGGGGGACACCGTTAGCGCGGAGATTTATGAGCAGCTACAAAAATTAGATTTAATTGAAGATGACCGTATCGATCTAAGGCTTCTTTTAGGTTTAGCCCTCTTAACACTAACAGTCTTTCTCTTAGGCATCGTTTATCTAAACTATTATGAACGTCAATATAAAGTAACACAGCTTGGCGACCGTGCGGTGCTTGTCGTGAGCATGCTCATTCCTTTTATTATTTCTGGCTATACATCTGATATATCGCCACTGTCTGGTCCAGTTTACTTTGCAAGTATCTTGATTGCATCTTATTTTGGCTTACGAACGGGTATTGTCATGAGCTTACTATTAACGATATTAGTGCTGCCCATGACCTACTTAAATTTAACGTATTTTTTCACAGCTCTTGCAGGAAGCCTCCTTGCTTGTTATTTATCTGCAGCTTATAGAAGGCGTGATTCTCAAGTATGGATGATTGTCTTCACAGCCTTTGGTTCTGGCCTTGCCGCAATGACGATTGGTTTGATTGGTAATAGTAACTGGCAGACCATTTGGACCAATGTTTTAATCGTCATTGTTACTGCAGGTTTATCTGCCATAGGTGCGATTGGCATCATGCCCATATTTGAAACAGCGATCAGCTCCGTCTCACCAGTTACTTTGATTACGCTGTCACAACCCAGTCAGCCACTATTAAGGCGTTTGTTCATTGAAGCGTCTGGTACAAACCAACACTCGATGATGGTAGCAAATCTATCCGAAGCAGCAGCAGAAGCGATCGGAGCGGACGGCATGCTATGCCGTGTTGGTTCTTATTACCATGATATTGGTAAACTAGAGAATCCTGAGATGTTCACTGAGAACCAAGATGGCTTTAACATCCATGATACGATGGAGCCAGAGGATTCAGTGCGCTACATCATTGGGCATGTAGCAGCGGGCTTAAAAACAGCAAAACGCTATCGCTTACCGCTACCAATACAAAGGATTATTACCGAACATCATGGCAACACCTTACAAGCATCTTTCTTCTACGCAGCTAAAAAGAAGGCAGAAGAATTAGGTCTTGAAGAACCCGATCCCAATGACTATCGTTATCCTTGGCGCATCCCGAGCAGTAAAGAATCTGGAATTGTAATGCTTGCTGACTCGATGGAAGCGGCAATGAAGTCGACGAGAACGAATAACATTGAAGATACAGAAATTCTGGCACGAAAGATCGCTAAGAGCAAAATTGAACAAGATCAGTTGATCGATTCAGGCTTGTCTTTTAACGATGTGGAGCGCATTATTAAAGCCTTCGTCCAGGTATATCAAGGACAATTTCATGAAAGAGTGAGGTACCCGGATGCAAATCCAAGTACAAAACCAGCAACGAAAGTACAAGAAAGAAGTTATAGAGACGATCAAGGTGACGCTACACGAAGCCTTGATACGAGCGTGGGTGAGGTCGAAAGCAGCGAGCAGTGAGCATTTGAAAGATGCTGAAATCGCTGTTAGCGTAAGCTTTGTTGGCGAAGCGCGTATGCGTGAAATCAATAAAGAGACAAGGGGAGTCGATCAAACAACTGATGTACTCTCTTTTCCCTTACAAGACTTCACAGCAGGTGAGCTTAAAAATGCGCCGGAAACCTATGATTTTGAGTATGGCAGCATGGAAGAAGATGAAGATAGTGAAGAAGCTATTCTAGAAAATCCAGTCTTCCATTTAGGCGATATAATCATATCTTTAGAAGAGGCTGCTTTAGGCGCTAAGGAATTCGGTCATTCAGAAGAACGTGAGATTATCTACCTTGCAGTACATGGATTTTTACATCTCTTAGGCTACGACCATAAAGAAAAGGCAGATGAAGCTTTAATGCTAGAGGAAGCAGAAGAGATCATGGCATCTATTCTTTTAGATCGCTCAGCGGGTAAGAACATCTTAACTGAATCTAAAGTGAATGCAGAGATAGTAGAAGACGAGGAGCTAGCCCCAATATTGACTCATGATGTTGAAAATTTTGTCTCAGGATTTATTGCCATTGTAGGCCGTCCGAATGCTGGTAAGTCAACTTTACTGAACCGTTTAAGCGGTACACACCTGGCCATTACATCTGCTAAAGCACAAACAACGCGCCATAA
>CAYXVJ010000111.1:0-8286 GCA_964468675.1 uncultured Oscillospiraceae bacterium | reverse complement strand
CCGTTTCAGGGAACAGTAATTTAGAGATCACCAATATTGTCTACGATTCAAGAAAGGTAAGGCCAGGTACACTCTTTGTTGCCATTAAGGGTACCAGGCAAGACGGACACGATTATTTACAACAAGCTGTCATCCAAGGGGCGGTAGCTTTAATTGTGACGGATGCAAAGATCACAGTAGAAGACATCGATCCTGAAGGAAAATATGACTTTGCTCTTGTCCTTGTTGAGGACAGCAGAGATGCCTTGGCTTTTATAGCCTCCAGCTTCTATCAAGACCCGAGCTCTAGATTGAAGCTCATCGCTTGTACAGGCGTCAGGGGACGCCATGCGCTTGCCAGCATGATCTATGCCATCTGGCGAGGTGAGGGCATTCAGATCGCCTATTTAAGCGGTATGACGATTAATACACCTGAGGGCTTAATCTATAGCAGTCGAAATAGACCTGAGTCGCTAGAGTTTCAAGCGAGTTTTGCTGAGTTAGCTGACCATGGTATGACCACTGCCGTTTTACCGATATCTCCACTTGATTTTTCTTTGAAACGCGCAGCACATACATCCTTGGAAGCTATTATATTGATGCATGCACCTGCATGGGATGAAAAGCTAGGTCTTGAAGTGTCTCGTAATAGTAAACACTTTATTATTAATGTAGATGAACCCTTAAATGAAATCTATCTTGCGAAGCTCAATCACGAAGAGAAAAGAAGAGCCTTTATCAGCTTTGCGATCGATCGTAAAGCTGACTTTAGGGCGACGAATTTAAGGATATGCAGAAGAGATGGACGTTTGGGTACGCTCTATACACTTGAGATACACGGACAAGCAAGCTACGAGGTCTTTGTAGGCTTACCTGGCCGCTTTAATGTATTGAACAGCCTTGCTTCTTTGGCATTGGTTTCAGTCTGTGCCTTGAGTTTGAATCGTGCTATTTCAGCTTTTGCTACGCTGAACACAGCAGGTAGAACAGAAGCAGTTGATAATGATCAGGACTTAGATATATACATCGACACAGCCTGGACGGCATCATCAATGGAGAATTTACTCACGGCCATACGTCCTTATTGTCAAAAACGAATACTACTCGTCTGTGGCAGCGGTGGAGATCGCGACCGTAAGTCTAGAATCGATCTAGGCATGACCGCAGGGCGTTTAGCTGACCATTCTTATTTGACGGTTACTAATGAACGTTCTGAAGGTGCGGCATCCGTTATATCAGATCTTGAAAAAGGGATTTTAGAGACAGGTGCCTCATATGAGTTACACGTGAACAGGCAAGACGCCATAGATAAAGCCATCAAAGAGATGGAAAAAGGTGACATTTTACTGATCAGTGGAAAAGGCAGTGAAGGCTATCAGATCTCTGCAGAGGAGACCTTAGCCTATAGCGATCGTGCAGTTGCTGAAGCCGCTTTAAAAAGAAGGCTACTTGAGGAGGGGGATGTATGAGGCAATATGGTTTAAATGAATTAGCAACAATATTGCGAAAAGAACTTCGTGGAACAGCAGAGGAAACGCAAGTTTATTTTCAAGGGGTTTCTACAGATACAAGAAGTTTAGAAGAAAAAAATCTCTTCATTGCTTTGGAAGGTCCAAACTTTAATGCGCACCACTTTTTGAAGCTTGCTGCAAGGCAAGGAGCAGTCGCATTTATCGTACACGATGAAGAGGCAGTCCAAGCTTTAGATAAAGAGGATCAAAGGCCATATCTTTTGGTAGAGGATACTGAGCTTGCTTTAGTTGCTGTAGCCAAGTGGTACAGAACAAAAATCAATGGACAAGTCATCGGTGTTACAGGCAGTGTTGGGAAGACCTCAACACGCCAAATGGTGATGGCAGCTCTCAATAGAAGTTTGAAAGTAAGTGGTACCAAAGCAAATTTAAACAACCACATTGGTCTTGCTGGAACGATCTTGGCAACCGATGAGCAAACAGGTGTACTTGTCTTAGAAATGGGCATAGATAGACCAGGTGACATGTTGCGTTTAAGCCAAATGGCCAATCCTGATATAGCGATTGTAACAGGAGTGGGTGTCTCTCATATTGCACAGTTCGGTAATCGAGAAAGTATACTGAAAGCGAAACTTGAGATCCGCCATGGTTTAAGAGAAAATGGATTTTTAGTGTTGAATGGTGATAATGACCTCTTGTCATCATATGCTCGTGATCACCATGCTGAAATGACTGAAGTAGATGCTTCGTCACCTGTGAATATGGTCTTTATATCGACGAATATGGATCAAGCGAGAACGCTACCAGGGAGAACATTTGTAGCCCAAAATATCCGTACCAATGCTAAAGGTAGCAGCTTTGATTGCTGGGAAGTCGAGCCTGAAGGAGAGGCAAAACTTTGGATGAGCAATGTGAAATTGCCTGTTCCTGGAAAACATCAAATTCAAAATTCATTGTTTGCATTACTCGTAGCAGACTTGTTAGGTGTGCGGTCAGAAAGTGCGAAAGATGGTCTTTTAGACTTTCAAGCGACAGGAGACCGTCAGCGCTTGATGGAAGCAAGAGGCGTTAGCATTATTAATGATGCATACAATGCTAGTCCTGAGTCCATGAAGGCAGCCCTTGATTTACTTAAAACGATTGCTGGGGATCGCAGAAAACTGGCCGCTTTAGGTGGCATGAACGAGCTGGGTGACATGGAAGAAACCTTGCATTTTAATCTAGGTTTAGATGTCGCGAGAAGTGATGTAGATGCCGTTTTCTTGTTGGGTCCGCAAGCCGCACATGTTGAAAAAGGTATACATTCCTTAAAGCCTGACTGCCCAGTAGAAATATTTGACTCTCGAGAAGAAATGGAGGTTGCCATTCCCGCAAGGTTGGAGGACAATGATATACTGCTGATTAAAGCATCTCGAGGTTTTGAAATGGAAAAACTTGTAGAAGCCATTGCTAAACAAAGGCTACTACCTGAAGATGCTGACATTCAAGATGAAAATTAAAGAGGTTAAGTCATGTTCAAACTATCGCTAGTTGCCTTTATACTTTCTTTTGCACTTGTAGGCTTAAGTGGTAATCCTTTTATTTCTTGGCTTGGTAAACGACGTGTAGGCCAGACGGTTAGAGAAGAAGGGCCAAAGTCCCATTATGTGAAGAGCGGTACCCCAACATTTGGTGGTATCTTGTTTACGTTACCTGTGCTGTTATTTGCCTTGTACTGGACGTTTTTTGCAAACACCGCTTCGGCTGATGTCTTGATTAAGTCGCCAACAGCGCTTGCTCTAGCACTTTATATATTGGCCAATGCAGGGATTGGTTTTGCAGATGACTACATAAAAGTACGTATCTCTAAAAAAGGTTTATCGGCTATGCAAAAGACAGTGCCGATGTTTCTTGCGATCGCTTTATTCGTCATCTATTACTTGTTCTTCTTCCCAGGAGGACCGGTACTTTTGCTGCCTTTTTCTAAAGTCGTATGGACGATTAGTGGTTGGTGGAAATTGCCATATGGAATCCTAGCATTCTTGTATTTATATTACATCGGCAACTCCGTTAACTTTACAGATGGTGTTGATGGTTTATTGTCCAGTGTGTCCATCCCCGTCTTACTTACCTTAGCTGTACTATCGTCACGCTTGATGGTTCCAGGCACAGAGATGATCTACTTATTGTCTGGATCTTTAATCGGTGGCTTACTTGCTTACCTATTGTTTAACCGTTATCCTGCTCGAATCTTTATGGGCGATACTGGTTCTTTAGCCATTGGTGCACTCGTTGCAGGCGCAGCACTCTTTATGGGTGTTCCGTGGATACTCTTATTTGCAGGTGTTATTTACTGGGTTGAGTCCATCACTGTAATGATTCAGGTGGCTTACTTTAAGAAGACTGGTGGCAAGCGTATTTTTAAGATGACACCGATACATCACCACTTCGAGTTAAGTGGATGGTCTGAGAATAAAATTGTAATTGTTTTTAGCCTAGTGACCGTTGTCGGTTGCTTGATTACCATCGCAACATTGTGGCCCTATTTTTAAAGATTAAGGAGAACGTATTTGGACTATACAAGACACAGTAAACAACGTGAAAGGCGCAAGATTAAGCGTACTGACGGTTTAGAACAAGCAGAAGGCATACTGGCTAATCGCAGTATTGACCTGCTTGTTTTAAGCATTGTTATTATTCTATTGTGTTTTGGTTTAATTATGCTCTTTTCAGCATCCATGAGCGATGCCTTGGCTGACCAGGGTAATACATGGCATTATGTTTTAAGACAAGTCTTATTTACTGTTCTTGGATTGATCTTGATGTTCTCTTTGACGGTAGTAGATTTAAAGGTTTTAAATCATCCAAGCGTTATGGTCGCTGTGTATGTTTTTACAACAGCCTTGCTTGTCTTGGTTCTTAGTCCTTTAGGTATTGAGATCAATGGCCAGCAGCGCTGGTTACCATTATTTGTCGTGCCTGACTTAACGTTCCAACCCTCAGAAATTGCCAAAATAGCAACGGTGTACTGCGGTGCAAGTTACTTCTCTTGGCTGAGGCGAAAAAAGAGACGTAAAAAGCGTAATCAAAAGCTGCTTACGAAGGTCTCAAAAGATTTTGCTTATGACTTTGTCATCCCAATCGCTGCAGTGGGTATCTGGTGTGCATTAATTGCCATGCAGTCCCATATGTCAGCCATATTGATTATTTTATTGATTTTATTCATTGTCTTACTCTCTGCAGGTATCAGCAGACGGTCGTGGACTGTTGCCGTAGGTTTCCTGATTGCGGTAGTCGTATCACTGGTGGCTTTGTTCTTTACTTTTAAAGGTCCTATTTTAGACTATGTCGCGAGTAACGATCGCTTGGATCATATGATTCAACGATTTGATATCTTCTTTGAGTCGGAAGATGCGACAGCAGATGATAGCTACCAGGCAGATCAGGCCTTGATCGCGATTGGATCAGGTGGTTGGTCTGGCGTTGGTTTAGGTCGGGGCAGACAAAAGAATAACTATTTACCTGAGTCACACAACGACTACATCTATTCTATTGTAGTTGAAGAACTAGGAGCAATAGGAGGAGGGCTAGTCATTGTCTTGTTCTTAGTCTTCTTTATATTTGGCATGAGGATTGCGTTAAAGACTAAATCTTTGTTTGGCCAGGTCATTGCTACAGGTTTTAGTTCTTTGATTGCGATTCAAGCCTTTTTATCGATTGCTGTTAATTTGAAAGTGTTTATTCCCACAGGTATATCCTTGCCCTTCTTTAGCTATGGTGGTACGTCTAATATTTTCTTTTTGGTAGGCATTGGTTTACTCTTGAATGTATCCAAATATGGACTGAACGAAAAGAAGATTATTTAAGGAGTTTTTATGACAAGATCAACTTACGATTATCTAGAAGCAAGTGATAAGAAGACGGTCGTTTTTACAGGTGGAGGCACGTCTGGTCATATTAACCCTGCACTAGCCATCGCTAAAGAATTAAAGCTACATAGACCTGACTTGGATATTGTTTTTATGGGTACAGAGCATGGCCTAGAAGCAGATATTGTACCTAGACATGGCTATCCCTTTGTCTCGATTACAGCAACCCCTTTTAAACGGAAATTATCCAAAGCTCTGTTTATGGCTTTTATCAATTTGTTTAAAGGCAAAAAAGAAGTTGTTGATCTCTTTAAGAAAAGGCCGCCATTAGCCGTTGTAGGTACGGGTGGCTATGTTGCTGGTCCTGTTTTAGCTGCAGCAAAAAGCTTGAAAATTCCTTATATCATTCATGAGCAAAATGCATACCCAGGTAGAAGTAACAGGAGTATGGCATCTAAAGCAGAAGCTGTAATGATCTCTTACGAAGAAGCAAGGCGTTATTTCAATCGGACGAAGCGTGTCATTTTATCTGGTAACCCTATCGATCCATTGTATTTTAACTTGGATAGACAGACTGCTCGAGAAAAACTGGGGATAGCTAAAGATGAATTTTTTGTTCTCGTTAGTGGAGGGAGCTTAGGAGCTAGAACACTAAACCATACCGTTATTGATTTTGTTCGCGAACACCAAGATTCATTCAAAGATCTTGCTCGTTACAGGAAAAACACAATATGATGAGGTCATAAGACTTGCAGATGGCCTTCCTTCTGCTAAACTTGAAGTTCAATCGTATCTCTATGAGATGCCTTATTATATGGCGGCGTCAGATGTTTATGTCTGTCGTGCAGGTGCAGGCACCTGTGCTGAGGTTGCAGCGCTAGGCAGAGCGTCCATCATGGTGCCCTATCCATATGCGACAGGAGACCATCAAACGTATAATGCTAAAGCATTTAGTCAGATCGATGCTGCTTTCTTGTGCCCTAATGAAGCGTTTAATGTACTGTATCTCAAGCGTAAGCTAGATGAACTAAGTGATTCAAAAAGACGAAATCAAATTGAGCGCCAAGCGAGGATGCTTGCTAAGCCTAATGCAGCAAGCGACATTGTACTAGAATTATTAAGTTTATTACCAAAGAAGGAGGACTAGCGAAGCATGAAGCGCAGCAGACGTACCTTGGATACGTCAGAGAAAGTTGTTTCATACAAGCAAATTGTAAAACAACACGCAGAGCAAAACCCTGTGGACAGTCATTTTAAGTCTGCTCTATTAATTGTTTTGGGCTTTGTCGTACTTCTCGCTGCACTGATTTATGCGCTACCTGCCTTTCATATAAAAACAGTTGATGTTGAAGGTGCGATCCGTTTGGATGAAGAGGCCATTATTCAAGATAGTGGCCTTGTAAAAGGAGAGCATCTACTAAAGGACATGGGTGGCTCACTTAGCGCTTGGTTGGGCTTACGTTTCAGTGAAGCTGAAAGATTGATTATGCAAAGCTCGCCTTACGTGAAGAGTGTAAGGGTTAGAACTAAGCTTCCGTCAGGGATACAAATTGACATTGAGGAGAGAGTGCCTAGCTCATACATCATCTTGGAAGATGGCGCATATTTATTGATGGACACCGATGCTTACGTTCTAGAGATCAGGGAGGGCGTTGCACCAAGTGGCATCCCACTAATGCATGGTATCGTTATAGATGCTGCTACATTAGGAGAACAAATTGTTACGCCATCGATTGAGACGATTGATGCTGCATTGACTCTACTCGATGCGATTATCAGGAGTGATAGAGCTGCAAATGATTCCTTTTCTCTATTAGCTAGCATCAGTGAACTAAGAGTTCCTAGTGCCGATAGTTTATATTTGAAGGTCAATCTCTTAGAATCTGATATCCCAATCCATGCAAAGCTTGGCGATCGGCTTACATATGATGATGCATTGAACTGGCTGCGTTATACTATACGTACACAAAAACTAGATGAACTGGGTTCAGGCTTCCTGGACATGAGTGGATCTGACCCTATTTTTATTCGTGATGTGGAGGAGGCAAGATAGTGTTACCCTTACTTGGCATAATCGTAGGTTTAATTATCGGGCTATTCCTCGATATCGAAATACCGCAAGCATACTCACCTTATGTTGCTGTCTTAATCTTGGCGGCACTAGACTCACTTGTCGGTGCACTTTTAGCCAGTCAACAAAAGAAATTTAATACACTATTGTTCGTGACTGGCTTGATCGGCAATGGTTTGATTGCTGTTATCTTATCCGCACTAGGTGATCGCTTGAATATTGATTTGAACTTGGCTGCCATCTTTGCCTTTGGTGTGCGTATCATCAACAACTTCTCCCAGGTGAGACGTTTTTGGTTACAGCAGGTAAGTGAAAGAAGAAGGCTTGCAAGGCAGATGCGAGACGTTGTGGATGACTCAATTGAACACGACTTCCTCGAAAAGGTGCCTGTCATTACGCCAGACTTACCCATCGAAATGGAAGCCGTTTTGAATACAAGTTCACAGTTAGATCGTATAAGTGAACTCGAACTTGAAATCGAAACAAGGCAAAATGAGATTGAACGTTTAAAAAGTGCATCCGCAGCTTCACAAGATGAAGAAAAAACAGCTGGTGCTGATGACTTGAGTTGACAGAGATAAAGGTCGATTCCAAGATAAGATGTCATTACCTTGTCTTTCAAATGCCTTGATTCACACATTCTGCTAAATTTCTACATCCTAAGATAATTGCCCAAAAAGAGGCTGTGATTATAACGTCATTACAAATTTTAGGTATAAATTGTTAATTTTTGCTTTAGGAGTTGTTTACTTTCTCTGCTTAAGGTAAAATGCTCGTAATGGAAAAATGGATTGACAGGTGATAATGACCTGTCGCACTTAATATTGATACTGTATTGAGCCGGATGCAGCACCCGGTTCGGAAGGGGATGTAACTTTGGCTGAGATCTATAATAACAAGTCGATGAACTTTTCAA
>CAYXVJ010000110.1:0-8309 GCA_964468675.1 uncultured Oscillospiraceae bacterium | reverse complement strand
ACAGCAGATGCTTCTAGTGAAGAAGTGATACTATCCTTTGAACAACCATATTCAAACCATAACGGTGGGCATCTAGCCTTTGGTCCAGATGGTTACTTGTATATCGCATCTGGTGATGGAGGAGCTGCTGGAGACCCACATATCAATGGACAGCGCTTGGATACTCTGTTAGGTAAGATTTTACGCATTGATGTAGATGAAGAGCCCTACGGAATTCCAGAGGATAACCCCTTTGGAGATCAAGATGATGCAAGACCTGAGATCTATGCTTATGGACTAAGAAACCCATGGCGCTTTAGTTTTGCGCCAGATGGGACACTTTGGGTAGCAGATGTTGGACAAGATCGTTTAGAAGAGATTAACATTGTAGAAGCTGGTGGTAATTATGGTTGGTCGATACGAGAAGCCATTGCACCTTTTAACGAGAGACTACCTGACGGTGTCAGCATGGAAGACTTAGAGCCATTAATAGAACCCATTTGGTTCTACGAACATGATATGGGAAGAAGCATCACTGGTGGTTATGTCTACCGTGGTATCAAAACATTTGATCTTGAGGGATACTATATCTTTGGAGACTTTGTGAGTGGTAGGATTTGGGCTTTAGCCTACAATGGTGATGTTACAAATGGTGAGCCAGATATTACACATACTGAGCTTGTAGATACAGACTTAAGCATTTCATCTTTCGGTGAAGACTATTCAGGAGAGTTATACATTGTGGATTATCAAGGTGGGATCTATCAGCTGCTAATAGAAGATTAAAAGCATAAATAAATAAGGGCTATGAGCACGTCTCAACGATATGAAAGCATGGATAGGTGTAAACCGTTTTCATGCCTTCGAGGTATTTTGCGAAGTAAATAAAGTGGTTTGGCACATTTTGGAGCATTTGTAGATATAGGAGATCGTAACCAAACTAAAAGTATATCTTAAGCAGTTAGTGCTCAAATCCTCGCTATTTCATATTGGATACAGGTGAGTTGTCGAGTAAGGAATGCAAGCATTTTCTAGTTCTTACTATTGGAAAATAAGTAAGAACTAACTAACTGATGCTGTTTTCAATGCGCTATTTAATATTATCTTCTGCATCAAAACCAATGTACTAGTAAAGTGCATAAAGAGACATAAATGCTGGTATAGCTTGATAGAACAACGTTACAGAACTCCTGTAGATTGGCAGATGTGCACATATAAATAATGGTGACAAGTCATTTTATGAAGCAAATCTTCTGTCAGAAAGTGTATATTGTAAAAATATAGCTAAGAAGATAAGCTTTTAGTCATAGAGGCTTGATTGAATTTGATGGTTTTCTCAGGATTTAAATTTCTGAAAACCCCGATTTCAATTAGTCATTACAAGGAGGAAAATAAGATGAAATCAAAGGAAGATTGTTTTCGGATTTTCGCTGCTATCCTCAGCCTTGTCATTTTGATAGGAGTGCTTGGTAGTTGTAGCTCAGATGAGAAACCGGAAGAAACAACATCGAAACCCGAAGAAACAACTTCGAAAACAGAGGATTCGAAACCCACTGGAGCACTTCACATCGAAGGTGGAGAAGACGTTACATTGACATACTGGATACCGATGGAAGGTATTCAAGCACAAGAATTTGCCTCATTAGCTGAACATCCGTATTACATATGGTTTGAGGAAGAAACAGGAGTCACCATTGAGTTTATTCATCCAACTTGGGAGCAAACCGAATCGCAATTAACAATGATGATTTCGTCAGGTAATTTCTACGATATGCTTTATGGACCATGGTATCCTGGTGGTCCACAAACTGCGATTGATGAAGAAGCTTTCATTGATTTAAATCCATATTTGGACAAGTATATGCCCGACTATAAGGCTGCAATGATGACTAGTGACGGTAGTTTTGCGGATTGGGAATGGGGTCCTGAAAAAGAATTGTATGAGTTGACGCCGCAGCGTGCATTCCATAGCACTTTGCTGACATCCAGTGGAGCACTTTGGTCTGTTTCTCAAGTTTGGGGAACCGAGTATCCAACTGAAGTGGGTGGTGTCATTCGTAAGGACTGGCTAGATGAAGCTGGCTTGGATATTCCAGTAACATTAGACGAGTATGAGACTGTCTTAGAAGCCTTTAAGCAACGTGGTGACGATATCATCCCGATGAACCTCGGTGCAGGAGGTAGCAATAGTGGAGACGGATCGTTTGTCAGTGCATTTGATCATTACGCCGACTTCTTTACCATGAATGCTGACAATACTGAAGTGCTTCCTCACGCATACACACAAGAGTCATTTAAAGATTACCTTGTTTTAATGAATGACTGGTACAGTAAAGGTTATATTGATCCGGATTTTATGAATCGCGATGGAGATGCATTAGCAGCTTTATTCATGGATGATCGTTTAGGTATATATTTTGATCAATACTATACACCTGCTTACTGGGAAGATAGCTACTTAGGTGAGCAAGATATAGAAATTGTTGCTTTACCATTACCTCGTAAAACGGAAGATCAACAAGTGAAGTGGAAGAACTTCTATGGTGCTCAACCAATTAACAACACGGTAATCACGACTTCTTGTGAATACCCAGAAATTGCAGCTCAGTGGCTCAATGCAGCCTATACTAAAGAAGCGATTCTACGCCAAAGTTATGGTGTAGAAGGTGTCGATTATGAACTCGTCGATGGCGCGCCATACTTTTTAGATAGTGCTTATGAGCAGGACTTCGATACGTTTAGAATGAATTACTTATCGCCAAACTTTACCAATTATCACAGTATTCGTTCCATTTATCTGCTGAAAGATAAGGATGCTACAACGACTCCATCAGAACAAGCGGAGACTTTTATAACATGGGGACGAGATGCTACAGCCGATCTCACATGGGGATATCTCGTATTCGAAGGTGATAGCTGGGGTGTGTTTGAAAACCATCTAAATGATGCTCTCACTTATGCACAACCTATGGTTCTGAAATTTATTATTGGTGAAGAGAGCTTGGATAAGTTTGAAGAGTTTCGCAGTAATGCCGAAACTATGGGACTTGAAGATGCCCGTAAAGTCGCACAAGAGAACATGGACTAGTCTCAACATTAAACATCAAAGATTGACTTATTATTACGATGTCCCGGCACTGTCTTTCATCAGTGCCGGGAGTCATAAAAGAGAGGTTGCAGACTATGCGAAATCGCATTAAGCAAGATTTTAAATTGAACTATCAAGCATATTTGATGGTTCTTCCAGCCATTGCTGTCATCTTAATATTTACGTACATTCCAATGGGTGGAATCGTCATGGCTTTTCAGAAGTATCGCCCCAAGACTGGCATATTGGGTAGTGAATGGATAGGGTTTGAACACTTTAAGAGTTTCTTTGGTTCACCTCATTCATTGAAGGTTGTACGTAACACTGTCATGATCAGTGCATATTCTTTATTAGTGAATTTTCCTGGTCCGATAATCTTAGCATTACTTTTTAATGAGATTAGAAATGGTCCTTTCAAAAAATCTGTACAGACCATTACCTATATGCCGTACTTTATATCGACTGTAGTTATCGCAGGCATGATTAAAGCTTTTTTTGCATACGATGGCCCTATCAACGAAGTGGTTACAGCCTTTGGAGGTACTCCAACAAATCTACTGAATAGCCCGGCAGCTTTTCCGAGTATTATTGTTTTTTCCGATTTATGGCAAGGTATTGGTTGGAACTCAATTATTTATATGGCTGCGCTTACAAGTATCGATACGCAATTGTATGAAGCCGCTCGAATTGATGGTTGTGGTCGCTTTAAACAGATGTGGCACATTACGTTACCAGGCATTATTCCGACGATGACTATACTCTTAATTTTAAACATTGGTGGTTTACTGAATGCGAATTCGGATAAAATATTACTTCTATACCAACCTCTAACATATGAAACCGGTGATGTAATTGGAACATTCATTTATAGGCGTGGTATTAGAGGTGGCGATTATAGTTACACAACCGCTGTGGGTTTATTTCAGTCAATAATTAACTTTGTGCTGGTTATCTTTGCGAACTGGTTTAGTAGAAAGACAACGGAGAATAGTTTATGGTAACGGAAAAAAGTATTAGGAAATCTAGAAAATACGGTGATAAGGCAATTGATGCAACAATCTATCTGCTACTGACTCTCCTAACTTTACTTTGTCTTTATCCACTATATCAAGTATTGGTAGTCTCGATCAGTGACCCAAACGTTGTTATGAGAAAAAATGGTTTTCTACTGTTCCCTGAGGGATTGAATGTAGACGCTTATAAAATCGTATTCGCTAACAGGAATATTAGAACCGGATTCACGAATACCATTTTTTATGTTGTAGTCGGTACTGCCTTACAGTTCGTCGTTTCAACATTAGCTGCGTATGCAGTATCAAAGAAAAATCTGTATTTTAAGAGGGCTATCTTAATATTTTTTACTATTACGATGTATTTCGGGGGTGGCTTGATTCCCTTTTACTTGTTGATTAATCAGTTAAACTTGATGAATACCCCTTGGGCTATTTTACTGCCAGGTGCCTGTAATGTATGGAATATTATTATTATGAGAACACACTTTATTAATATTCCAGATGGTCTTAAAGAATCAGCAATGATTGATGGTGCGAATGACTTTCAAATGTTATTTCGTATTTTGTTACCACTCAGTGGAGCTGTCACAGCTGTATTGATTTTATTTAGTGTAGTTGGCTATTGGAATATGTGGTATGAACCAATGCTGTTCTTGTCTAGACGTGAACAGTATCCCATACAGTCTGTGTTACGTGAAATACTAATTGATAATAGTACGCAGATGATGGCAGGTGCGGGAGGTAGCTCAGTAAGGTTTAATGTACAAACAAACAAGGCAGGTCAAACGCTCGTAAAGTACGCCAACATCATTGTCTGTACGGTACCTATATTACTGATTTATCCATTCTTGCAGAAGTATTTTGTTAAGGGTGTCATGGTCGGTTCATTGAAAGGTTGACTCTCTATAAGTGATTGATAAAACAATAAATGAAGAGAGATGAGGAAAATGATTCTATGGAAGAAGAGCATAAGAACCATCAGCATGTAGACAATTTAATCAGCGAGCAGGTACTTGAAGAATCGATACCTGCTGTTGTTTCTGTAGAAGCAAGCATATATGACGGGCTAACGCTGGATGCTTCGGCTGCAGGGTTTAAACGCTTGCTAGTTTTATTGAGTGGGGTTATCTTATTTGCGGTCGGTGGATTGTTCTTTTATAGTTCAGGTATAGGTATGGATCCGCTTTCCGTTTTCTATGGTGGCGTTTCAACCGTACTAAACATCCGCATTGGTAGCGCTGCCTTTCTCATAAATGTTCTCATCTTATTTCTCCTGATTTTTGTGGATCGCAGCCAGATAGGCATAGGGACGCTAGCGGTATCGCTTGGCATTGGGCCCTTATTGAATATATTGTTGCATTTCTTTTCGTATACTGCAGTGGGGTGGAGGCTGGCTTTACTCAGTTCTCTCCTAGGGCTAATGTGTTATTCCACTGCAATAGCTCTATGTGTACATGCAGATCTTGGCTGTGGTCCTGTTGATGCACTGATGTTGTATTTGTCCAATCGTTATACGGTTACATTGCGAACATTTAAGATACTCTTCGATATATTTTCAGTAGGGATAGGTTATTTGCTAGGTGGTGTTTTAGGCTTAGGCACTATGTTCGCGGTGTTTTTGTCAGGCCCAGTCATGTGTGTTGTAATGGATGTATTGGATAGATACAGTTGCATCAAGCGTGATGTGATTAATCTTCATCATGGAAATCGAGGGTAGATTTATGAATTTGAAAAATTTGCTTAGTGCTGTAGATCACACGTTATTGGCAGTAGACAGCACATGGGCAGACATTCAACTGTTATGCGATGATGGTATCAAGTGTAAAGTCGCTTCTTTATGTATACCGCCTAGTTATGTGAAGCAGGCTTCTCATTATGTAAATGGTAGAGTGCCAATTTGCACGGTGATAGCGTTTCCCAATGGTTATTCAACTACGAAGGTGAAGTGTTTTGAAGCTAAAGATGCACGTATGAATGGTGCGGATGAAATCGATATGGTCATCAATATTGGCTGGTTGAAGGATAAAAAGTATGACCTTATCGAAGAAGAGATCCGAGAAGTTAAAAAAGCTAGTGGTGATGGAATTTTAAAAGTTATTATTGAAACTTGTTTACTCACTGACGAAGAAAAGATGCAAATGTGCAAGATCGTCTCTAGGGCTGGCGCAGACTATATCAAAACTTCAACAGGTTTTTCGAAAGCTGGAGCAACCAGAGCTGATATCTCGCTTATGGCTAAACATGTAGAGAAGCATGTGCAGATTAAAGCTGCTGGTGGGATTGCATCATTAGAAGATGCTAAAGATTTTATTTCGCTTGGTGCATCAAGGCTCGGAACTAGCCGAATTGTTAAGCTAGTCAAGAGTTTGGAAACTGAAGATGGATTAGGTACATATTAATAAACTGAATGCTTAGGTTTGCCTAATCGAGATATAAATAGAAGGAATATACTGAATAATGTGGCTCTTAAGAAAACCGTATCAACACCTTCTAGTGTCAATGATTGTAATCGCGGCTATACCGCTTGTATTTAGCCTTATTTTTTGGTGGGGTGTATCTGGTATCGTTAATAATCAGATGAGTGAGATTATCAGAACGTCTCATGTCCAAAACCAAGTGCGAATCGACAATATACTTTATGAACTCGCACGTTTAACGATACGTATTTCAAATGACTCTGCCACCAGATCCTTACGGAATGTTGATCCGACAGATCTAAGAAGTACTGACCGAATTGATATTTGGGATAACAGACAAGGGTTTATCAAATACTTAAACAATGGCCCAGAACATATCCGAGATATCTATGTTTACATGAATCATTACGATGTAGCAGTTACAAGCTCTTCCATGAAATCGGATGAGGGTATCATGGCAGCCTACTATCGAGACTTCAATGTGAGTAGAGCAGAGATGGATGCTATACATAAATCGAATAGTCGTGGTGAATTGATTGCCGTTGGTTCTGAACAAGAGAGCTTAGTCTTTATTCAATCGATTCGTGGACAATCCCGAATTGGTATGCCAGATATGCAAATTGTCATTGTGCTTAAGAGCAGCCTCTTTGATAGTAGCTTTATGTCATCGAATGAGTTGGCGTCGGATTTCTTTATTTTTTCTGAAGATGGGGCGACCATTTTGGCAGGTCATAACCAATCAATACACTACAATGATTTTGCACATGACTTTGACTCATTTGGTGAACGCAGCGGTGAGGTTGAAATCGATGGTATGAGTTACTTTGCTTATCGAACGGAATCCAATATGGGTAATTATATTTATTGTAGTCTTATCAGTAACGAATATATTAAGGATCAAACACAGAATTTCACGAGACTTAGCATAACTATATTTATTATGTGTTTACTTTTGGCAAGCTTCGCAGTCATTCAGCTGACCAAACGCAACTATATTCCGATTGAGCAAATATTGAAGTCAATAGAAGAACATTACGGATCAGAGCAAACAGATATAAAAGTTGAAGGTATTTATGCCATTCAAAATACAGTACAAGATCTAATCATTCAAAAGCATAATTCTGAACAATCCATTGCAGCGTATAATAGACAAATCGGTGTAAATTATTTGAAGGAATTATTGCTAGGTCACCTGGCAGACGATCCAGATAAAAATGGGCATTTTCCTTGGATCATGGATAACGATTATGTGATTACGTGCTTTTATGCTCCCTCTTTACCGCCTAGTGAAGATAGCCAAGGCTCGTTAGATATGGAATCATATGCATTGCTGATGGAAACGTCTTTTCAAACAGTATTGGAAAATACTTGTTATTGGGAAGTGACCATGATTAACGGCATGATGGTACTAGTCATTGGAAGTAAGGAGCAAGTCGATCGAGATATCTCGACTGTACAGGAACAAGAACAGTTGAATCTATTAGCCGAAATTGACTGGTTTACCGACAGGATTGAGCAGATAGCAGAATACCTGGATAAGCGTTACAACCTACCTGTTCAAGCATCTATTAGTAACGTACATTCAGGGATTGCAGAACTGGAAACTGCTTACCATGAATCGATCTTAGCAATGGAGCATTGCTTCTTAAACGAAGATGTTGCCATTTCTCGATTTGATGCCAATGATGTGAGATCTGACCTTATTTTCTTAGATTCAATTCACTTGAATCGATTACTGCAGTTTAGTGGCATCATACTATCTGAGGAGTACGATAAGGCTATATTCTTCTTAGATGGTCTCATTCCTGACGA
>CAYXVJ010000109.1:3731-8324 GCA_964468675.1 uncultured Oscillospiraceae bacterium | reverse complement strand
TGAAAAAGTAGATCCTTCTAAATTACAAGAAGCCCTTGACCGTACCTTGATTGCTTTTCCTTTATACCGCTCTGTCTTAAGACGCGGTGTCTTTTGGTATTACTTTGAAAAGACGGATATGGAAGCTTTGGTCACAGCTGAACACGAACGCTTATATAGTCCTCTATATATTAAGGGAGAGAAAATGCTACCCTTTCGTGTTCACTACCATGAAAACCGAATCAATGTAGAAATCTTCCATGCTTTAAGTGACGGTACAGGTGCCTTTTGGTTTGTACAGACTTTGATATATAACTACCTCATCTTTAAACACCCAGAACATTTCGGAGATAGCGCGCCTCATTTAGGCATGGAATCTTCTCAATCTCAACGCTTTGATGACAGTTTCGATCGCCACTTCCGCTATAGAAGTGGGCGTAACGAAGAACAGGTACTAGCAAAAGATGAGCATGAAAGTATAGATCAAAGTAGTTCAAAAGAAAAACTCTTGCCCAATGTACGTACCAAAGCCCAAGAAAGAGCCTTAAAACGACATGCATATCGAATCCCCGGTAAGCAAAATGAATTAGGCCTGGCAAGCCTCATCGAAGGTGAATTATCTGTATCTAAGGTGCTAGAACTATCCCGTAGCTTTAATACAACCTTGACCGTCTTTATTACGGCTGTGTATTTGCTGTCTATCTATCAAGACATGCCACATCAAAAGAAATTAAGGCCTGTCGTTATTGAAGTACCAGTGAACTTAAGGCAGTTCTATTCATCTGAGACCGCAAGAAATTTCTTCTCCTTAATTAAAGTCAAGCATGTCAGGCAATCGATTCATGAGACACCTACATTAGAGGAATGCATCGATTTTGTACAACGCTGCTTTGCAGAAGAACTCACCGAAGAGCGTTTGTTAAACCGCATCATGAACTTCATGAAGTTAGAACATTTCCCCCTGGTTCGTATCGTACCTACATCGATCAAGGATATTATTTTAAGGATATCGCATTGGATTTCAGATTTTGGTTCCACTGCCTCCATATCCAATATGGGGCGTGTCAAGATGCCCGATGAAATGATGCCATACATCCACCACTTCGGTGTGTCGACTGCAGTCAGGCGACCTCAGATCTGTGCCTGCTCAACCGGTGACCGCCTTATTCTTTCATTTTCTTCTCCCATACAGGAGAATGAAGTCACAAGGCGTTTCTTCAACTTCTTTACTGAGCGTGGGATAAAGATCAGCATCAATTCAAACATTTCAGTCTTACCTAATCGTGAAGCACTGGTATCCCATGCCTCATTGGGTATAAGTGGTAGTTCTGAAGTAGCAAGACGAGGTAGTTTGCCGCTTGTTCCCAAAGAAGACGAGGATAAGATACTAACGAAAGGTGACGAATCATGAGAGAACAGCACTGTCTGCAATGTAACGTTCGGATCAGGGGCGATAAGATTAGATGTCCCCTTTGTGGTAACAGCTTACCTCATGCTGGAGAGATCTTAAAACTAGAGCATCCAAGGGATGTCTTTCCTTACATTGAGGCTGAATTTAAAAGCCATCTTGCGGTACGTATTTTAGTCTTTATCTCGCTTGTAACCGTCATATTAAGTTTTGCCATTGCTCAATTCTTTGAAAGCGAGATCAATTGGCCATTACTGATACTTTTAGGTATCGGTAGCATGTGGCTCATTGCTAGTAACGTATTAAGAAAGAGACGAAGCCTTGCCAAAGTCATTACCTGGCAAGTCACATTACTAAGCTTACTTGCTCTTCTATGGGATTTTGTCATTGGTTGGCAAGGCTGGTCTTTGGATTTTGCTATACCCATACTCTGTATAGCTGCCACAGCCGCCATGTTTGTCATCGCCCAAGTGCGTCACTTAGATGCACAAGATTACATCGTCTATTTAAGCCTGACTGCACTCTTTGGCCTCTTCCCAATGCTCTTTTTACTCTTCTCATGGGTCAATATCATCATTCCATCCATTCTTTCTGTCGTGATCAGCTCTATCATGTTAGCAGCTATTTTAATCTTCCAATGGGAAGCCATCATGTCCGAATTATCTAAACGCTTACATATCTAAACAAACATCAAAGGAGATACATCGATGTATGTAACTATAGATTCGAACAAGAAAATCTACTACCAAGAAATGGGGACAGGCCCTACCATTGTTTTACTCCACGGCAATGGCGAGGATTCAAGTATCTTTACTCCATTGGCCAAGGCCTTGTCCGATTCTTTTCGAGTCATTGCTTTTGACAGCCCTGGTCATGGGCGAAGTTATCAGCCTAAAAGTTTAACCTATCCTTTAATGGCCAAAGATCTATTAAAGGCAATGCATGAGCTTGATTTGCTAGATCCACTGCTTCTTGGGTATAGTGATGGAGGCATAATTAGTTTACTCATTGCACTAGAGGAGCAACACTTCTTATCTGGCATGGTACTTTGTGGTGTTAACATCAGCGTAGATGGCCTAGAAGATCATGCATTAACAGAAATGAAAGAAAAGGCGAAAGAGCAAATTCGTTTGAGAGGTCGCATGTCAAGGCTATTGCAGCTGATGTTGGAACAAGAAGAGATTCCTTTGGATCGTCTCAAGCGAATCAATACCCCTGTACTTGTCACAGCAGGAGAATTCGACTTAATCCAACATGCACATACTAGCCTTATTGCAGCAGGGCTAACACATGCAAACCTTCGTATTTTCGAAGGACATGACCACGGCAGCTACATTGAAAACAGCGACTTTCTTGCTCCTCATATAAAAGCATTTAGTGACCTGATTGATGTTGACCGAAATCAATATGTTTAAGGAGACAACTGATGTTAAAAAAAGAAGTGTTAAGGCCTGGACTTAAAGCCTTTATATTTGACCTGGACGGGGTCATCATTGACAGTGAACCCGTTCACTTACAAATGACCAATGAGATGTTGAAAGAAAGATCCCTTGAAATGGATTGGCCTACCTATGAAACATTCATTGGCAAGACAGATCGGGCCTTCTTCACCTTTGTTAAGGAATTCGCCAAGTATGAAGAGTCAGTAGAAGAACTGGTCTTACGTAATAAGGCGAGCTTAGATCGTTACTTTAGAGAAGCAAAAGAAGTACCTGTAATCCCAGGTGTACAAGCGCTGATCAAGCAACTTCATAAAGAGAATTACTTACTTGCTATCGCTTCTTCCTCATCTCACGTAAACATCAAACATGCACTACGAGTAACAGGCTTGACCGACTACTTCCCCATTCAAGTGAGCGGTGAAGATGTCACCCATGGTAAGCCTGCTCCAGATATATACCTTGAAGCTGCCAAACAATTAGGCGTTGATCCAGCACTTGCAGCTGCCATTGAAGATAGTAAAGCCGGCGCACAATCTTCATCTAGCGCCGGCCTCTTTACGATTGGATTTCAAAATGCAAGTTCTGGTAAACAAGATTTATCCGTCTCAGATCTTATCATCCACGATATGGCTGAACTGTTAGCTTAAATTAGACTTCATCCCAAATGCGAATCAAGTTCTCTAAGCCTACGCTTGAGCCTACTTGATGCGCTTCCATACCTTCAAATTCTAAAGACATGTAGCCATCGAAGCCGCTAGCCTTAACAGCTGCCAAGATGGCTCTGCTGTCTAGATCGCCTTGGCCAAAGATAGATCCACGAAGTTGCTGACCAGCTGTGCTATTAAACCAACCTTTACCCATCTCAGGACTATTCGGTCTGACATAGAAATCTTTGGCATGCATAATGCCAATATAAGGGAGCATCTTTAAGACACCGCTTAATGGATCTTCGTCAACACAAATCAAGTTACCCATATCCACAATAAACTTAAAGTTTGGATGGTCAACTGCATTTAAGAGACGAATGACACGCTCACTACCATTGACATAAAAACCATGGTTTTCAATCAGGTTTACAACGCCTTTTTCTGCACCGTATTCTGCTAGAGCACGGCCTGTCTTAGCTAAAATCTCTAGATCTTGATCGAACTGCAAGATACCTGTCGACTCAGCTGGGCGCCATGCAACAAGGTCATGACGGATGAAGCTTGCACCTAAACCTGCTGCTACATCAATTTCGCCTTTAATGCGCTCTAGCTCTGCTTCCCATTCTTCATCTGTTTTACCTAGGAAATCGCCTCCGATAGAATAGCAAGATATCTCTAAACCTAATTCTTTTGCCTTATCGCGAATGGCAGGAATTAGCTCTGGATTCTCATGTAAATTAAAGCCGAAAGGAACAATTTCTGCTTGCTCTGCACCATGCTCCTTCATCCATTCGAGTGCCTCTAATACAGTCATTTCACCTGATGAAATGGGACCTACTAAACTATACGTACTCAGACCAATCTTCATGTTTCATCTCCTCATAAATCTTTAGGAAAACCTATTGTACTTCCATCAGGATATCATACATTCACTCGTGTTATATCACAGTCTTATAATAGATGTTCTGCTAAACTGAAATTAGTAGATCAATCGAGAAGATGTATCTGGAGGTACTGTTATGAGAGATGAATCACATCAAGATCAGCATTCAAATGAGCACGAACACCACCACGAGCATCATGGACATCACGAGCATGAAGGACATGAGCACCATCA
>CAYXVJ010000109.1:1565-3631 GCA_964468675.1 uncultured Oscillospiraceae bacterium | reverse complement strand
CACCACCACGAGCATCATGGACATCACGAGCATGAAGGACATGAGCACCATCACCATGGCGACTTTAAAACGATTTTCTTCAGGTCCTTACCACTAGGACTCATCATATTAGTCTTATCCCCCATGATGGGTATACAGTTACCATTTCAATTTACATTTCCCTATTCAGATATCCTAGTACTAATCTTATCTACCATCTTATTACTCTATGGTGGCAAACCCTTCTATCAAGGTGCATTAGATGAGTTCAAGGCTAAAGAACCCGGTATGATGGCTCTAGTCTCACTAGGCATTACTGTCTCTTATATCTATAGTGTCTTAGTCGTCATTGGCAGATATCTATGGAATAGTGACGGCATGGATTTCTTCTTTGAGTTCGCCTCCTTAATTCTCATCATGCTACTAGGGCACTGGATTGAAATGAAGGCACTAGGCGAAGCAGGAGATGCCCAGCTGTCATTAGCAAAGCTCATCCCTAAAGATGCCCAAGTACTTGCTAAAGACGATACTATTCACATTAAGCCTGTATCTGAACTGCAAATCGGCGACGTCATCAGGGTACAAGCAGGCGAGCGTGTTCCAGCAGACGGCAGCATCATTCGTGGTAGCTCAAGGATTAATGAATCCTTGCTAACTGGTGAATCAAAGGAAGTGGAAAAGTCAGTTGGAGACCTTGTCATCGGTGGATCCATCAATGGACCACAAGCACTCTTTGTACAGGTCAAAGAAATTGGTGAACGCTCCTTTATCTCTCAAGTACAAAAGCTAATCCGAGATGCCAACAGCCAAACATCAAGAGCTGAGAATATGGCTCAAAAAGTAGCTGGTCTACTCTTCTACATTGCTGTAACAGTTGCAGTCTTGGCCTTTATCATCTGGCTCTTCATCAGCGGTATTGAAACCGCAACACTGTTTACCGTTACAACCCTCGTCATTGCCTGTCCCCACGCACTAGGTCTTGCCATTCCTTTAGTTGTAGCAAGGAGCACTAGCCTCGGGGCCAATCAAGGACTATTAGTAAAGAATAGAGATAGTTTAGAACGCACAACAAAGGCAGATGTACTTGTTTTGGATAAAACAGGGACACTCACCAGTGGTGAGTTCAAAGTGCTTGATGTAAAGTCCTTCACTAAGGACTACAATGAAACTGAACTTCTAGCTCTCTTAGCTGGTATAGAAGGAGGCTCTAGCCACCCTATTGCAAATTCAATCGTCTCCTATGCCAAGTCTAAATCTGTTACTCCGTATACATTCGAGGCACTTGAAGTCATCTCTGGTAGTGGTGTAAGAGGCCGCTTAAACGAGAAAGACTACCGTTTAATTAGCTTAAAAGCCTATGGTGTTGACATTGATGCAAACGTGCCACTGGGAGCAACTGCAAGCGTTCTCGTAGAAGGTGATACGTTACTTGCACTAGTCACCTTAGGTGATGAGTTAAAAGCATCGAGTACAAGATTCATACATGCTGTAAAAGAGCTTGGTATCGATGTCATTATGGCTACAGGCGATAACGAGCAAGCAGCTAAAGGGGTTGCTGACATGCTAGGTATATCCTATCTATCCAATCAGACACCAGAAGATAAGTACCACTTGATCCAACGCTTAAAAGAAGAAGGTAAAACCGTCATCATGGTCGGTGACGGCATTAACGATGCACCGTCTCTAGCCTTAGCCGATGTCGGTATCGCCATTGGTGCGGGTACTGAAGTGGCTTTAGATTCTGCTGATGTTGTCCTCACAAGATCAGAACCAGGTGACATTTTATCCTTCATCGAACTATCAAGAAAAACATCAAACAAGATGAAACAAAACCTTGCATGGGGTGCAGGCTATAACTTCCTTGCAATACCACTAGCAGCAGGCATATTGGCACCACTTGGAATAACAATAACACCTGCAGTCGGTGCAATATTAATGTCTCTATCCACCATAATTGTCGCCATCAATGCTATGTTTTTACGACTCGATCCTAAAAGATTGCAGCCTTAAATCTCTTAATATGTTAGAATAACTATTCGCAAATAGCGTTCAGGAGATACACATGCCAAAAGAAGATACAAAACCAA
>CAYXVJ010000109.1:362-1555 GCA_964468675.1 uncultured Oscillospiraceae bacterium | reverse complement strand
GTCAGAACGTGAAAAGAAAAAAAGACACAGGCGCGAAAAAATAGGACGTACCGCCTCGTCCAAACTACTCTGGATTCTTGTCAGTGGATTCACAGTCGCCATCTTAACTTTAGTAGTCGCCTTTTCTTGGATCTCTAAATCTTGGATCAGCTCCAATTACATAAAAGAAATGCAAATATTAGGCCTCACCGTAAACATGGACGAAGGCTACTTACAAGCTAACGACGGAGAAGTTCAAGTCCTCCTCTTAGGTAGAAACTTGAATCGAGCAATTGACACCTTAAGTGTGCCTGACCATAAAGTATTAAGCCGTAAACCCAACTATAACGAAGAAGACGCGATTTTGCTTATCGCCTCGACTGGCCAAACATTCATCGTTGCACCTGCAATAGATCATGACGGAAAAGATGACCTCGCTTACATCATCTACACAAGCGAGGATAGCGAAAACTACTTTAGCCTTGAAGGCTATCAAACCATGAAATGGATGAAGGATGTCACAGGCTTAGAAGGCGTCTATGGCCCGAATGAGAAAGCAAATGTGATACATCGCTAATCTCTAAAGTAAAAATTATCAACTCACTGTCTTTAATCGAAACTATAGGCTGAAAATTGAAACAAAAAAATTAAGGGATTGATCTTTCGGTCAATCCCTTTTGTTCATCCAAATTAGTAATCTGTTCTTTTAGCCAACAACGATGTTCACGAGCCTGCCAGGTACATAGATCTCTTTCCTAATGGTCTTACCGTCTATGTAAGGCGTGATGTCCTTTAGTTCTTTAGCCTTAGCAATCGCATCAACGTTTGTAATATCACGGGCAACCATTAATTTAGCTCTGATGCGACCATTGACCTGTACTGCGATTTCAATTGTATCTTCTTTGGTCTTGGCTTCTTCAAAGCTTGGCCATGCTTGATCTGTAATCGCAGCATCAAAGCCCATGTTCTCCCACATTTCCTCTGTAATGTGTGGTGCAAAAGGATTTAAGAGGATGAGGAAGGTCCGTAATTCAGTACGTGTCACCGTTCCTGTATCACTGATTTTATTCAATAAAGTCATTAATGCTGCAATCGCAGTATTGGACTTCAAGGCATCAATATCGTGACCTACCTTTTGTATGGTTTGGTGGAATACTGTCTCAAGCTCAGGGCGGTAGTCATTTGAACTGCTATCTTCTATCTTGTCTTGTAAG
>CAYXVJ010000109.1:0-352 GCA_964468675.1 uncultured Oscillospiraceae bacterium | reverse complement strand
GCGACAGCCTTTAATGCTGTCCGGGTTCCAAGGAGCAGGTTTTTCAAAGTCACCAATAAACATCTCGTACAAGCGCAGTGTATCTGCACCGTATTCTTCTACGATGTCGTCTGGGTTAACTACGTTCCCTCGTGACTTACTCATCTTTTCCCCGGTTTCGCCGAGGATCATGCCGTGGCTGGTACGCTTCTGGTATGGCTCACTTGTTGGCACAACACCAATATCGAATAAGAATTTATACCAGAATCTTGAATAGAGTAAGTGCAAGGTTGTATGCTCCATGCCACCGTTGTACCAATCCACTGGTGCCCAATAGTCAATTGCATCAGGTGATGCAAGAGCCTCATCGTTG
>CAYXVJ010000108.1:0-8325 GCA_964468675.1 uncultured Oscillospiraceae bacterium | reverse complement strand
GCTTAGACTTATCTGAGGAAATGTTAATGGCAGCACAAGAGAAGTTTATGGCCTCAGGCCAAGATCATGTTCTCTTATCGCAGCAAGACATCACTGATTTTGAACTCTTCGGCCAAGTGGATGTCTGTTCAATTATTCTAGATACCGTGAATCACTTGCCTGATGCACAACATGTGTTACGTATGCTTAAGCTTAGTTTCGATTATCTTATTCCTAATGGCATATTGATATTTGATGTCATGACAGAGCATCATGCCCGAGATGTTCTAGGCGAAGAAGAGTTCTTTGTCTTAGATGAGTCTTATGCGCTCTTTTGGGAAAATGAATACGATGAAGAGCACGCGCGTACGAAGGCAAACTTAACGCTCTTTGAAGAAGTGGAAGATGGTCTTTATGAGCGCTATGAGCTGTCTATTGAAGAACAAATTTATACCGATGAGGCTATACGAGGATATTTAAGAGAGGCGGGCTTTCATGAGGTATACTGTCTGGCACCGCTATCTGACAAGGCCCCCGAAGGTCTTGAATCCAGAGTGTTTTATGTCGCTAAAAAAGATTGATTAATTTTGAGGAAACTAGATGAGTATTGCATTTAATGATGAGCGATTAAATCCTAAAGGTGACCACATGGTTGTGGCTACTGCTTGGGATGGTCAAGTAAGGCTAATCGCTGTAAGAACTACAGAAATCGTTGAAGAAGCAAGACGTATCCATGATATGTCTCCTGTTTCAACCATTGCCCTGGGCCGTTTGCTGACAGGTACCTTGCTATTAGGCTCAGACCTAAAAAATGAAGGTGATAGCTTAACCATTCAGTTAAAGGCTGAAGGACCTATTCGAGGTATGACGGTGGTCGCTGAGGAAGATGGTACCGTTCGAGGTGACATCATTGAGCCGCTAGCTGAGATCAAGGTTGAAGAAGGTGTGAAGCCAGAGCTGAAAGAAGCTGTTGGTCAAGGAATGCTAACAGTTATTCGAGACATCGGCATGAAAGAGCCTTATGTAGGCTCAGTCGAGCTCTTATCTGGTGAGATTGGTGAAGACTTAGCCTATTATTTAGCAGCATCAGAGCAAATTCGTTCTGTTGTTGCTTTGGGCGTTAAACTCGATCGCAACGGTGTTAGACAAGCAGGAGGCTTACTCGTACAATTGATGCCAGGAGCTGGTAAGGAAGACTATATTGAGGCTAGAGCCAAAGGCTTCCCTGAAGTTAGCTATTGGCTTGAAGAGGGTTTCACACCCGCTCAACTCCAAGATCTATTTATGGGTGATCCAGAGATTCAATACTTAGCTGCAAAACCATTGTCATATGCATGTAAGTGCAGTCGTGAGCGTATGGAAGCAAATTTAATTACATTAGGTAACGATTTAGTAGAGATGGCAAGCGATCCAAAAGGCGTCGACTTGGTTTGCCATTTTTGTAGGACGGAATATCATTTCACGTCCGAAGAGTTGCAAAAGTTAATAGATAGTGACGTGAGGCAATAAAGGTATAAAAGAAGAGATTGAGTGCAATATTAAAGCAATTACGTTTTACTTGCATAGATAACGAGGAAATGAACTGATGTATAAAATGAGCCGAAGACAGATTCTACGTATGATTTTCACATTGGCTATAAGCGTGAGCTTATTAGCTGGATGTGTAGGGGATGCAGGAGAGACAGATGTTTCAAGTGAGCCTATAGAAAGTACTCAAGAGACCACAGCTCCTACAACTGAAGCTGTGACTGAACCTAGCATAGAAGAAACTGAGCCTATTGTTCCTGATACTGTGGGTAAGAAAGCTTCAGAGCTTGTACTTGATGATTATCTAGATTATTCAGCAGAATCTACCAGTTGGTGGTATAGAAGAACAGATACACTTTTTGAAGAGAATAGAGATACTATTGATATTGGTGTCGCGCAGAAGATAGATCCTTTCCAAGCCATCTATCAAGATCCTTCTGAAGAAAAGCGTTTATACCTCACCTTCGATGCAGGTTATGAGCATAAGAATAACACCGCTTTAATATTGGACGTATTAAGTGAAAAGAACGTACATGCTGCATTCTTTATTACAGGAGCTTACATGGATTCAAGTCCTGATGTTGTAAAGCGGATGATTTCAGATGGTCATTTAGTTGCTAACCATACCTTGGATCATAAAGATCCAGTAGCAACCCTAGCGTCAGAAGGCATACTTGCTATGGCCATGGATGTGGAAGCAAACGCTGACAAGTTCTTAGAATTAACTGATACTGTTATGCCTAAACTCATTCGTCCAGGCCAAGGCATGTATAGTGAACAAGTATTGGCTATCTATGCCGATATGGGTTACCGAGCAGTATTCTGGGATTTTGCGTACAGAGATTGGTTCGTTGATGAACAACCAGATCCAGAAGCAGCATTAACGCAAGTGACAGGTGAGCTCCATCCAGGTTCAGTAATTTTATTGCATGCTGTGTCTGACACCAACGTGGCTATATTGGGAGACGTGATTGATTTTGCTTTGGATAACGGATACAGTTTCCAGAGCCTGAATAATTTCCCGAAACTGCCTGATTAAGCTCTTGATACCTGCATTTAGATAAAACTCCTAAAAATACCTGCTAGACTTTCTTAAAGTTTGGCAGGTATTTTCTCAAGTCCCCTTGCACGAAACGCCTGGAAGCGTTATAATTGACGATGCGTGTGAAAATCTATGCGTATGCCTTTAGTGCGCAAAGAATTCACTTGTAACGATGAAATTGGAGATTGCCGCGAATCCATGCGCGGAGCAGCGGGTAACTTCAATGGAGTTAGTCTGGACAAGATACCAGACGGGCAGGCAACTTTGCAGCGCAGTATGGAGACATACATCTGCCCAGCACGATTGTAATCTTAAGTATTACGTCTGACTGGGTTTTATGATGAAGATGGAAGATACGCCCGGCACAGTTGTGACTGCTAGCACATTCAGGAGGAATGAACAGATGGCAAGCAATCAAAAGATCAGAATCAGACTGAAGTCTTATGACCATGAAGTTTTGGATTTGAGTGCAGCAAGAATTGTTGAAACAGCAAAGCGTACAGGCGCAAGCGTTTCAGGTCCAATTCCGCTCCCAACAGAGAAAGAGATCGTTACGATCTTACGCTCACCTCATAAGCACAA
This sequence comes from uncultured Oscillospiraceae bacterium, assembly GCA_964468675.1. Classification (GTDB taxonomy): domain Bacteria; phylum Bacillota; class Clostridia; order Saccharofermentanales; family Fastidiosipilaceae; genus CAYXVJ01. The sequence goes on along the minus strand of CAYXVJ010000108.1, from coordinate 5,195 downwards.
AGATGCACGTGAGCAGTTTGAGTCCAGAACCCATAAGCGTTTGATCGATATCTTAGCGCCTAACCAAAGAACAGTTGAGTCATTGATGCGTTTGGATATGCCAGCAGGCGTAAACATCGAAATCAAGTTGTAAGCACAAAGGCAAAGTTCCAACGTATGTTGGCAATGGCTGCCAGGTCAATGTTCACGGCCAAACGTGAACCAATAACCAGGAGGAAATACAAGAATGAGTAAATTCATGCTGGGCAGAAAAGCAGGTATGACACAAATTTTTGACGAGGCGGGTAATTCAATCCCAGCAACAGTCATTGAGTGTGGTCCTGTGTCTGTCGTTCAGAAGAAGACAGTAGAAAAAGACGGCTATTCAGCTGTTAAGGTTGGTTTTGCTGATAAGAAAGAAAACCGTGTAAACCGTCCAGATAAGGGTCAGTACAAGGCTGCCGATGTAAGCCCCAAGTACCTCTTAAAGGAATTCCATATTGAGAATGAAGACGAGTTTACACTCGGTCAAGAAATCAATGTCTCGGATATGTTTGTTGTTGGTGATGCTGTTGACGTCAGCGGTACATCAAAGGGTAAGGGTTTCCAAGGTAACGTAAAGCGTCACGGCCAAAAGGGTGGACGCGAAGCTCACGGTTCTAAATACCACAGAAGAGTTGGTTCTTTAGGATCTGCTGCAACACCAGGTCGTGTCTTACCAGGTAAGAAATTGCCAGGTCACATGGGTGCAGAGCGCGTAACCGTACAGAATTTAGATGTTGTCTTAGTAGATGGCGAGCGGAACATCATCGCACTTAAGGGTGCAGTTCCTGGCATCAGAGGCGCATACTTAGAGATTAAGACTAGCGTCAAGTCATCCAAGAAGAAGGCGTAAGGGAGGAGTATGAACATGGCAAAAGTTGATGTTTATAACATGGAAGGTACCGTTACTGGTCAAGTAGAGCTTTCCGACGCCATCTTCGGTATCGAACCGAATGTTGCGGTTGTACACCAGGTTGTGAAGGCACAGTTAGCAAACCTTCGCCAGGGAACAAGCTCGACAAAAACCAGAAGTAATGTTCGAGGTGGTGGCCGTAAGCCATACCGTCAAAAAGGTACAGGTCGTGCACGTACCGGTTCAATCCGTGCTGCACAGTGGATCGGCGGTGGTGTGATCTTTGGTCCAGCACCACGTGATTTCACACAGAAGGTGCCGAAGAAGGTCAATCGTTTGGCTTTGAAGTCGGTCTTGTCACAGAAGGTTCTTGACCAAAAGTTAGTTGTTGTTGACTCTCTTCAGATGGAAGAGATCAAGACAAAGAAGTTTGTTGAAGTCTTAAAGAATCTCAAACTCGACTCAGCTTCAACATACATTGTGACCGAAGGTGGATTGCAAAACCTAGAGCGTTCAGCACGTAACGTTGCTACAGTGAAAACTGGCTTGGTTAACACAATCAATACCTTAAACCTTGTAAAGTACGACACACTCGTCTTGACCAAGGAAGCACTCAATAAGATTGAGGAGGTGTACGCATAATGAAAGCACCACAAGATATTATCTTAAAACCGCTCATTACAGAGCGTAGCACGATGGAAGCAGCAAATGGTCGTTACACCTTCGTAGTTGCGAAGGGGTCTAAGAAACCAGAAATCCGTCAAGCAGCAGAACAGTTGTTTAACGTAAAGGTTCTTAGTGTTCATACGATGAATCTATTGGGTAAGAAGAGACGTGTTCGTTATCAACAACCCGGCTTGACACCTAGCTGGAAGAAGGCAATTATCACAATTGACCAGAACCCAGAACAAAGCAGCTATTTGACTAAGGGTGGTAAGTCCGAGACAACTGATCGTAAGTACAACACGAGTATTGAAGAATTCGGTTTCGGCCAATAAGCGAAAGGATAGAAGGAGAGCATTATGCCAGTTAAGAAATTAAATCCGACTTCTCCCGCTTCAAGGCACAGAACAGTTGCAGATTACTCTGCATTGTCTAGCAAGAAGCCGGAAAAGAGCTTACTAAAGAAGCGTAAGAAAACAGGTGGCCGTAATAGCTACGGTCGCATCACGGTTCGTCATATCGGTGGTGGTAACAAGCGTAAGCTTCGTGTCATCGATTGGAAGCGTAATCGCAAAGACGGCATCGAAGCAAAAGTTGTCGCATTTGAATACGATCCAAACCGTACCGCTCACTTAGCCTTACTACAATACGTAGATGGTGAGAGAGCATACATCCTAGCTCCAGCCGAGTTGAAGGTTGGTGATAAGGTTGTCAGTGGTCCAGATGCGGATATCAAAGTTGGTAATGCGTTACCACTTGCCAATATCCCAGTTGGTACTGAAATACACAACATTGAAATGAAGCCCGGTAAGGGTGCTCAAATGGTCAGAACAGCAGGTGCAGCAGCACAGCTCATGGCCAAGGAAGATGATTACTGCCAAGTACGTCTCCCATCAGGTGAGGTTCGTTTAATACCTTCTGTATGTAGAGCAACTATCGGTTATGTCGGTAATACAGAGCATGAAAACGTTAAAGTTGGTAAGGCCGGTGTGAATCGTCACCGCGGCATCCGTCCAACCGTTCGTGGTCTTGTCATGAACCCAGTCGATCACCCTCATGGTGGTGGTGAAGGTAAGTCTCCGATTGGTATGCCAAGTCCTGTTACACCATGGGGTGTACCAACACTTGGTTACAAGACAAGAAACCCGAAGAAGGCTTCGTCCAAGTACGTTGTCAGGAAGAGAAAGTAAGGGAAGGTGCGTTAAATGTCCAGATCTACTAAAAAGGGTTACTTTGTACAAGAGTCACTGATGAAGAAGATAGAAGCAATGAACGAATCCGGTGACAAGAGAGTCATTAAGTCCTGGTCACGTGCATCTACTATCTTCCCAGAGATGGTCGGTCATACGATTGCGATTCATGATGGTCGTAAGCACGTTCCGGTCTATATTACAGAAGACATGGTCGGCCATAAGCTTGGTGAATTTGCTCCCACCAGAACATATCGTGGCCATGCGGGTTCAGATAAGTCCGCAGGCCGCAGGTAAGGGAGGGACGCTAAGTGGAGAAAATTAGTAAAAAGCAAATGAGCAAGCAGTTCATGCAGGAGAACAGAGATGAGCTCCGTGAACTCTACTCAACAAAAAAGACTCAGAGCCAAAAGTTACGTGTCCTCACAAAGAAGGAGCGTAAAGAGCTAGGCATCGGTCGCGACCAGGGTATCGCTACTCAGAAGAACGTTCGTACGTCACCGGTCAAAGCCAATTTGGTTTGCCGCTTGATTAAAGGCAAGAGCTTAGATGAAGCTTACGCAATCTTGCAGTACACACCAAGAGCTGTTGCTCCTGAACTGGCCAAGTTGTTGAAGTCAGCTGAATCCAATGCAGTTAACAATAACGAGCTTTCCAGAGAGTTGCTTTATGTTGATCAGGCAATTGCTAATCCGGGCCAGGTATTGAAGCGTATTCGTCCACGCGCCCGTGGTTCTGCCAATCGTGAAATAAAGCGCACCAGCCATCTAACAGTGGTTGTTAAGGAAAGAAAGTGAGGATTTAAGCATGGGTCAGAAGATTAATCCACATGGTTTTCGTGTTGGTGTCATTAAAGACTGGGATACGAAGTGGTATGCTGACAAGAAAAACTTCAGCAAATACTTGATCGAAGACAAGAAGATCCGCGACTTTGTTAAAAAGGAAGTCTTCAACGCCGGCTGTCCTCGTATTGAAATCGAGCGTAAAGGTGATGAGAAGACTGTCGTAACAATCTGGGCTGCAAAGCCAGGTATTGTAATCGGTCGTCAAGGATCAGGCATTGATCAGTTGAAGAAAAAGCTCAAAAGTGAATTCAAGAAAGATTTCTTGATTAACGTAAATGAAGTCAAACAAACAGATGCAGACGCACAGTTGGTGGCAGAGTCCATCGCAGCACAATTGGAGAAACGTATTTCTTTCAGACGTGCCATGAAGCAGGCCATGAGCCGTTCCATGAAGACTGGTGTCAAGGGTATCAAGACTCAAGTATCAGGTCGTCTCGGTGGTGCAGAAATTGCACGTTCTGAGAGCTACCATGAAGGGTCGATTCCTCTACAAACATTGCGTGCTGACATCGACTATGGTTTTGCTGAAGCAGACACGATCGCAGGTAAAGTCGGCGTAAAAGTTTGGATTTACAAAGGTGAAGTGTTTAAGGTCAGTCAGACCAAGAATAAAGCGGTTGAAGGAGGCGAAGCCTAATGTTGCTCCCAAAGAGAGTCAAATATAGAAGACAACACCGTGGCAGAATGACCGGTAAGGCAACTCGTGGTAACTCAATTACTTACGGTGATTATGGCCTGATGGCTTTAGAGCCAAGTTGGATCAAGAGTAATCAGATCGAATCTGCTCGTATCGCTATCAATCGTTACCTAAGAAGAGGCGGACAGGTCTGGATTAAGATTTTCCCACACAAGCCTGTAACCAAGAAACCAGCTGAGACCCGCATGGGTTCCGGTAAGGGATCACCAGAGTTCTGGGTAGCAGTCGTTAAGCCTGGTCGTATTTTATTCGAAGTAGCAGGTGTTACTGAAGAGCAGGCCCGTGAAGCACTTCGTTTGGCAAGTCACAAGCTTCCAATTAAGACGAAGATCGTAAAACGTGAGACGGAAGGAGAGAGCAATGAAGGCTAATGAATATCGTGAAAGATCCATTGACGATCTGAATAATGAAGTCACTGCCCTAAAAGAGCAGCTCTTCCGTTTACGTTTCCAACATGCAACCAAGCAGCTTGAGAACACAGCCGAACTCAAACAAGTCAAGCGTAATCTCGCCAGAGTGAAGACCGTTCTTCACGAGAGAGCACGCGAAACGGCGAATAAATAAGTGGGGAGGAAAGACGTATGAGCGAGAATAGAAATTTGCGTAAGACAAGAGTCGGTCAAGTCGTTAGCGACAAAATGGATAAGACCATCGTCGTAGCCATTACCGAGCACGTCAAGCATCCGTTGTACAAGAAGTTCATTAAGCGCACAGTTAAATTCAAAGCGCATGATGAGAATAATGAGTGCAGAACCGGTGATCGCGTCAGTATTATGGAAACCCGCCCACTGTCAAAAGACAAGAACTGGCGTTTGGTTGAGATCATCGAGAAAGCCCAGTAAGCAGTTAGCAGTTCTAAAGGAGTTATTTTAGTATGATACAAGTAGAAAGCAGACTGAAATCTGCCGATAATACAGGTGCTCGCG
>CAYXVJ010000107.1:0-8528 GCA_964468675.1 uncultured Oscillospiraceae bacterium | reverse complement strand
GATATCCGATGAAGAAAGATGAGATATTGACCTCTGCAATAACTTCATTACCAGCCTAGCATCACCTGTTATTTCAGGATAAGAATCAGCGATATCCGTCTTCCATAAAATAAGACTAGTTGAAAACTCATCACTTACAATATCCGGAAAACGCAATCTATTTCCTTGAGCACTGGAGTATATTTGAGGTCCTCCTGTGCCGGCTCTTTCACACACTCCAATTCTACGGAACAAAGTAATAATAACGTTGTTTCTAGGAACGGATTTTCCGCCACGAGCAAATTCCTCAAGTGTAATTTTCATATGACCTGGGTTTTTAAATGCACAATGAGCTTTATGAGCCTCAACTATGACAGGCATATTATATTCATAATCAGCATGTATTAAAGCATTAGCCAATGCTTCACACAAGGATATTTCTATATCACTAGATATAGATCTTCTCGTTAAGTCCTCTGATAAACTAAACGAGTCTAGTACAGTTGCTTTAAGTTTTTCTAATACAAGTACATAGAACTCAAAAACATTTATATCATCAACATCACCAGTCGAGACTCTGTCAGTCCAACAAATAGGGTCATTGATCTTATTTTGATAGTCCAAATGGAAATGCGGGAGTATTTCAACTATAGAATTATACTTACCAAAAAATAACAAGCCGCCTAAGGTGAGCTTTTCTTCACCATCTTTTCGGTCTTTTCTTATTGCTCCTATTTCTAATAACATCTCGTTATAGCTACAATCAATGTATCTTTCATTCAGATTCTGCCTAATCAGATAATCTTTATACTTTGCAAGCGTTTTTATGTTTAGATCATCTATGCCATAATTTTCTAGTAATCTAGCGTCATGTTCAATTTCAGTATTTTCAATCAAGTAGTCTTTCATTATATTTCACACCAACACTTTCACGATCTACATATGCTCTTTATTTTACCATTCCCTATGCATTAATGAAATTATCAGTAACTAAATGTACTTTTGATACATATTTCTACAATCAGCAATAAAGGTTTAGAACATAATAAAATCTCCCTTGAATTCTTACCTAAAGATCTTCAAGAGAGACTTTCATCATCTAATATTTAGTAGAGCAGTGTTAGTAAAGACTAATCACATACCCATTCACCATCAACAAGGTTACAAGCTCCACCGATATCTTCTGTCTGAATCATTTCGATCTTATTTAAAGGAATACCGGCTTCTTCAGATACCTTCGCCAAGATCTCATCGATTGCTTCTTCTGGCTGAGCACCAGCAATACCATAGCGCTGATTAATCACTAGCATCGGTGCGCTGTTGACTCCGTAGGTTCTTGCGAGTTGCAGGTCTTGTATCACTGCATAACGAGTATCCTCTGAATTGAAGAGCTCTTCCCAAGCATCTACATCGACAGTTGTTTCACTAACTGCTTCTTTTAGTATCTCTGGATCTTCAATGTTCTTATTCTCGACAAAGAGCTTATTTTGAATCTTATCGAAGACGTCCCAATAGGCTTCGTCTCCACCTAAGATTCCAGCAGCCTTAGCGGCAATTAAGCCTGGCTGTGAGATTGGGAAGTTAAAGTCCGTCTCTCTCATACCCTCAATGTTGAAACGATGCTCATCGTCGTTTTGATTCGCATGCTCCCAGTGACCTAGCACTTCAGGTTTCACTGCTTCTCTAGATCCAAAGGAACGGATGAAGTCCTCTCCTTCCCATCCTAAGGCAAAGGAACGGTGCACAATATTAATGTTGTTGTATTTCTGTTTTATTTTACGCATCCTTGCAGACATTGGAAAACAAAAGCTACAGATGACGTCATGGAAAAATTCGATTTGGATCATGAGATTTACTCCTCTTATAATAAGTATTAAATAAGATTAGCATGAAACAGCATTTCTCTTAGGCGAATAAGGCCTATCTTTTAGCCTTTCATTCTATTGGTACTACTAGTATCTAGTGAGTGTTTTAATACCTGATACACTAATCTTATCTATATACCTGCAAGTCAGATAAGGAGATCAAAGATGAGCATAATCCAAGACACATTTCTACTAAACGATGGACACAAGATTCCCAAACTTGGCTTTGGTACTTGGCAGATCCCTAATGGACCTGTCTGTTTCGAAGCTAGCACAGCAGCACTAAAAGCTGGCTATCGCCATATCGATTCAGCACGCGGCTACGACAATGAAGAAAGTGTTGGCGAAGCCATGCGCAAATCCGGTCTCAAAAGAGACGAGATTTACCTCACCACAAAACTGCCTGCTGATATCAAAAGCTACCAAGAAGCCTTAGATTCTTTTGAGTACAGCATGGCCCAATTCGGTGAAGGCATTGACTACGTTGACCTCTATTTAATCCATGCTCCTTGGAGCTGGAGTGGACCTTATGTCAGCAACCACGAGGGTAACCTTGAAGCATGGCGTGCCATGGTAGAACTGCAAAAAGCAGGCCGCATCAAATCCATTGGTGTATCCAACTTCAGTGTTGAAGACCTACAAAATATTCTGGATAACAGTGATGTCAAACCTGCCGTAAATCAGATCCGCTGGTTCGTAGGAAACACTCAAGATGAGATCACAAACTTCTGTAAAGAGAACGATATCTTAGTAGAAGCTTATTCACCTCTAGCAACCGGTAAGCTTTTAGAAGATCCAAAGATCCATGAAATTGCAGCCAAACATGGCAGAACTATTCCTCAAATCGCCATCCGCTATTGCTTAGAAAAAGGCGTATTACCCTTACCAAAATCCACCCACGAAGAGTACATCATCGCCAATGCCGATCTTGATTTCGAGCTCACAACGGATGACTTACTCTTCCTAGATAAGCTTGATTACACGGACATTTAATTTCCGTTTTAAAGTAGCAAGCTAGAAAAAAGAGAGCCCCGCGTGTAAATGAAAGATAAAATCTTCTTCAACATGCAGGGCTCTTGTTTAACTATTTTTGTATTTACAAGGTCTTTTCAAACGGCAAAACAGTGTGTAAAATGACTTAGAGTTTGAACTCTTTTTCTTCTCCTGGCTTTAATTCGAGCAAGAATTCGTCTCCACATCCATGAATAGTCCACGAAAACTCTCGAACACCTTCGTGAGTGAATTTCACTCGTTTCAAGTTGCCATCTACCACATCCAAGTCGACAACCAAGCCGAATGGAGCTCGAAGACCATACATCTTAACGTCTTGCCATCTTGACGGCAATGAAGGAAGTATATACAAGTCACAGCTATGCCCGTCCTCTTCGGCTTGTAGGAATAGTTCTGCGACAGCAGCGCCATTTGCAAAATTCCCATCAATTTGGAATGGTGGATGTGCATCCAAGAGATTTGGATAACTGCCTCCACCTCCAGAATAGCTATATGCCCTACCCATATCTACAGGCCTTAGTTGCTGGTCGATCATTTTGAGGGCATGGTCACCATCGCCAAGTCTTGCCCAAAGAGCCGTCTTCCAACCAAGGCTCCAACCAGTCCCCTCATCGCCTCTGCGGATCATGGACTTGCGAACAGCCTCCACCCACTCTGGCGTCTTCCTAGTAATCGTGCGTCCAGGATACATGCCATAAAGATGTGAGACGTGCCTATGGTAGATATCACCTTCTATGCAATCGTCATGCCATTCTTGAAGGGTACCCTCCATACCAGGTACAGCTGAACTGATCTTGTACATCTCTAATCTATCGCGAGCATCTTTCAACTCTTGGAGCCACACATCATCTCCTGATCCCACTCCCGCTTCCAAGGTGTCTGTAAAGAGATCATATAATATCCCTTGCGTCATCGCAGCACTCTTAGAAATAATGGTATGTACACCATCTCTCATATACCAGTGTTCAGGTGAAGTAGATGGAGCAAATACAAGCTCCCCTTCTTCTGTTTCACTAAGTTGATCTAAATAGAAAATACTAGCTGCCTTCAATACAAGGTAGTCCTCTTTTAATCCTTCCATATCTCTATACAGGTGTGAGCGTCTAAAGTGTGTAGCAAGCCATGCAGATCCTAAAGGCCACGCACCCCATACAATGGAACCATCTGCTTTGTATCCACAAGGATACGCATGACGCCAAATGTCTGTATTGTGATGGACAACAAAGCCCTCTGCCCCATAGAAGTCTTTTGCAACCTGACTACCACTTATAGCAAGTTCTCTTACCATCTGCAGCATCGGTTCTGCACATTCAGCAAGTCCCAACACTTCAGCTGGCCAATAGTTCATCTCTGTATTGATGTTGATGGTATAGTTAGACGACCAAGGTGGACGGACCTCTTCATTCCATATACCTTGTAAGTTCAATGCTTCAGTCCCAGGCCTACTTCCAGCAATGAGCAAGTAGCGACTGTAGTTAAATAAGAGCTCATAGAGTTTTAAGTCAGTTTTACCACGAGAATGCTCTAATAAGCGCTTTGGTAATTCATTCGTAGAGACATCTTCATTGCCTAAGCTAAAGCGAATACGCCCATATAAAGCTTTGTGGTCCTCAGTATGGCGCTCTAGTAAGGAGTTTAGATCACTTGGGAGAGCTGCGAACACCTGATCTACTGCTGCCCACTCGTCCTTCCCCTCTGTGTAAGGGTGCTTATCAAAACCATTAAATGATGTAGACGCAGCCCACACTAGTCTAGCTTGTTTTGCACCTTCTATCCTTATCTCATCACCTGATACAGTAGCAATACCATCAGAGATAACTTTCACCCTTGAAGCAGAGCGCATACCGCGCTTGTCGTCACTATCTTCAAAGACAACAGGCTTATCCGTTCCATCGTAGTAATTCGGAAAACTTTGAGAAGGTGCAAGTCCAGAGAGATCAATCACAGCATGGCCATCTTCTAGTCTAGCAACAGTCCTTCTAGTCCATGGAGATTCTTGCCTTACGCTAAAACTCATACCTTCTTCGGCATCCGTCTCCATTTCTAAGACCATGACCTGGTCAGGATGCGAGACAAAAAGCTGACGCCTGTATGTGGCGTCTTTGGCCATAAACGACATAGTCGTGAGTCCTTCTTCTAAATCCAGGCAGCGTTCATAGTCGTGCAACTGATCCAAACCTTCAAAAGATAAGTGTATGTCACCAAGTGGCAGATAACTCTCCGTATATGGACCCATCAAGTGTTCTTGCATGAGTTTTTCAGCTTCTACATACTCACCTGCCATCGTGAGGCGCTGTACTTCTTTCCAGATGGCGGGGCGATCGAGCTCCATATCAAAATCTTCGAACACTTCATGGTCACGAAAGTTCTCTGGATAACCAGACCAGAACTGATCGTGGTTCAAAGCAATCTTATCTTCTACAGGACCTGCAAAATACATTGCGCCTAAACGTCCATTACCTGTAGGTAAAGCTTCTAACCAGTTGCTTGCCGGTTGCCAGTAGAACAACTGACTACCAGCACGTTCGTATTTCGTTTTCTCCATTTAATAACCTCCTTGCTGCTCCCACACTTGAGCAATTAAATGTCTTTCATCTTCTAACTCACCTGGATAGGGATATGTCTTCGCTACACGGTCAAACTTTTCCATCAAAGCCTTGCCCTGCGATTTGTCTTTGTCTTTCAAGACGGCGATTGCAATCTCGCCTCTAATGACTGTAGGGTATTCACTCATGGCCTTAAGAATTGCTTTAAACTGTTTCGTCATCAATGCATCAATTCCATCAATATCCATATCTTCAATTAAGTTTAAGTAGATTAAATCTAAAACCATCAGCTGCCTGTGGATGTCAATCATTTGGACTTTTGGATTTTGCAAGTACAAGATACCCTCTCTTGCACCTGTATAATCTAAGTTTACTAGCTTCTTTTGATAGTTCAGCAATCCGATATAGGTCACCATGCTATCTTGCATGGCGTCTAAACTTGGCATTTGAGTCCACTCATCTGGGACATCACTTAACTTAGCACCACGAGATAAGAGCGCATTTGATTTTAGTTGCACCCACATCGCATGTAATGTTTCAGGCTTCTTACCCAAAGACAGTGCATTATACCCGTCATTTGTCACGATACCTAAATCAAGTGGAATACCGTTTAAAAGGGCAAATAAAATGCCCACGACAAAATAGGTCCAGGCAATGATTTGAACATAGCCATCCCCATAAACTATGAGTGGTAATACGGGCAGTGATAAAAGTACATTGAGGATTGATCCACCAAAGTTATAGAGCTTATACGGCATCTTTCCATCGATTAAATCTGGTGGTTCCATCAAGCACTGTCCACCTGTCCCTGCAATGCTAAAACGAAAGAGTTTTATGCCATCTTCTGTTTGCTTGAAGTGGTAAGAGAATATACGAAATGAAATAAAGCGATAACCACTCAATAGACCAAAGACTAAGTGTCCACCTTCATGGATGACTACTTGTAAGAGTCCCATCACGGCACACAAAACAACAAAACAGCTGATAAGGAAGATAGCTTCAAAAATATGATTGGCTTGATCTAAAACGAGGCCAAGGCTTATACCAAGTAGAAATCCTGACACGATGAATAGCCCTAACTGAATGACTTTTGAGCGCAAGACAAACCTCCACTACACACTTGATCGTCTCATATACGCCTACACATATGGACTGAATTGGTTAAAGTATATTTAGAAGCAGTATATCAGATCCTCAACGTGAAGTACTGGAAATGAGGCTTAAGATGAAATATCGATCAATGAAACGCCTGCTACAATTTGCAACTGCAGCAAGTTTCCTATTAATGGTGGTGATTAATTTCCTTGCCAATAGCCTACCCATCAATGGTCAAAAAACTGCTGAAATATCAGGCTCTTACCCCAACTTATTTGAACCTGCAAGCTTTACCTTCTCCATTTGGGGATTGATTTATCTTGCCACTGCATTTTACACCTTATACCAATTTGGATTATTTCGTAGTTCTAAGCGCCAAGCCAAGCGAGAAATGCTCGCAAGGATCGATGTGGCCTTCATTTTGGCCAATTTGGTCAATTGTGCTTGGATACTCACCTGGCATTATGATAGGATAGGCACTAGTTTAATTTTAATACTCCTGCTACTGATACTGATATTTCGTATCACGAGGGTGATTATGCGAGAGCAGACCAGTCGGCGGGAGTATATTCTGGTGAAGCTACCGTTTAGCCTTTACTACGGTTGGATCATTATCGCCACCATGGCGAACTTGACCACCTACCTCGCTTCAATTGACCGATTAGGCGAGGGGCAAACGGAAGTACTTTTGACAATTGGATTATGTTTAGTTGGCGCAGCGCTTGTTGCAGCAGCTTGTCTTCGTGATTTTAACCCGATCGTTAGCCTGGTTGGTATTTGGGCTTATAGTGGAATCTTGTATCGACACTTGCATCCGTCTGAATTAGATGGAGCATACCTGCCGATCGTGATTACACTATTGCTTTGTATTCTATTCTTCATTGGGATCAGTATTTGGACATTGACGCAGCGGCGCATGCCAACGCATATCAAAACAGTCGAAGCATCAGAAATGAGCATGAAGTTAGGAGATTAAAGTATAACGATTATGAGAATCGCAACAGTCAAGGAAATTAAGAACAGTGAGTTCCGTGTAGGACTTACCCCTGGAAACGTAAGGGCTTATGTCCGTAGCAAGCATGAGGTATTCGTCGAAGCTGGAGCTGGCCTAGGTTCTGGCTTCACAGATGAATCGTACCGAGAAGCAGGTGCCAAGATTCTAGATAACGCAGCCGAAGTGTGGCAGAACGCTGACCTGATGGTCAAAGTAAAAGAACCACTGCCTGAAGAGTACCAATACCTACGCCACGACCTCATCTTATTCACCTACCTCCACCTAGCTGCAGATAAAGCACTAACAGAAGCACTCATAGAGACAGGCTGTACAGCCATTGGCTATGAGACCGTTAGAGACCAGCTTGGCAGGCTCCCGCTCTTAAAACCCATGAGTGAAGTCGCAGGCAGACTTGCCGTCATTGCTGGTAGCTACTACTTACAACGACCAGCTGGTGGATCAGGCGTCCTCCTAGGCAGCCTTCCAGGAATCCATCGCCCTCAAGTTGCCGTCATTGGTGCTGGAGCCGCAGGCTCTGCAGCCTTACGTATGGCATACGGCATGGGCGCAGACGTTCAAGTCATTGACATCAACCTCGCAAGGTTAGCAGAACTAGATATCGAATATGGCGGACACGTCACAACCATTCACTCCACCCCAGAGAATATCGCTAAAGCAATTTCAGAAGCAGACTTAGTCGTAGGTACCGTCTTGATCCCTGGCGCTCGTGCACCAAAACTCATCAAGCGCGAGTACTTGAAGACCATGCGCCCAGGTAGCGTCATCGTCGACGTCGCCATTGACCAAGGTGGTTGTACAGAAGTATCTAGACCCACCAACTACGAAGACCCAGTCTTCCAAGTAGACGGCGTCACAATTTACTGTGTAGCCAATATGCCAGGCAGTGTGCCTTACACCTCCACCATGGCCTTAACCAATGCAACTTTAGAATACGGTCTTGCTATTGCCAACACAGGACTTGCCTCTGCAATCGAAAGATATCCAGGTCTTAGAGAAGGCTTACATACCTACAATGGG
>CAYXVJ010000106.1:7724-8548 GCA_964468675.1 uncultured Oscillospiraceae bacterium | reverse complement strand
ACAAGATGAAACAGATATTCCACTTAAGGGTGTTGTCTTAGTCTTGAAGGACCTAGAAGGCAATCTCATCACTGAGGATGTCTACGGCAATCCGATCGTTCCACAAGTCACTGATGAGTTAGGCTATTACAGCTTTGATGACCTCTACGTAGACAATGTGTATGTAGTAGAAATTGACCGTGAAGCATCAAGAGATGCACTTGAAGGATTCATGCCTACGATCGAAACAGAAGATGATCGTGATAATGACTCATCTACTTGGACTTCTACATCAGTAGAGTTAACTGAAGATGGACAACGTGACCCAACCCTAGACTTTGGTTTCGTGAGACCATATGTCAGCGTCGGTGACTATGTCTGGGAAGATGTGAACCGTGATGGCTTACAAGATGATACAGACATTCCACTTGAAGGTGTTGAGTTAACGATTACCGATCAAGATGGGAACCCTGTAACAGATGTATTTGGTAACGTAGTAGAACCTGTGACGACTGATAAAGATGGCTTCTACGAGTTCACTTACCTACCAGTGACCACTGAAGATGGTTACTACCGTGTAACGGTAACACCACCTGCAGGCTTCGAGCCAAGTAAAGCTAATGTAGGAAACGATAGATCTAAGGATTCTTCAGCAGACTATGCAGATTCAACGGCTCTTACCGAGCACTTGGATCGTGACCCAACGCTAGACTTTGGTTTTGTCAGAATACAAGATCCTACACCAACGCCTACAGAGCCTACACCAACACCTACTGAGCCAACTCCGACTCCTACAGAGCCTACGGATCCTGAGCCAACACCAAGCGTGCCAGATACAGGACTTG
>CAYXVJ010000106.1:0-7714 GCA_964468675.1 uncultured Oscillospiraceae bacterium | reverse complement strand
TTGAGTTGACTGAAGAGCATACAACAAATGAACCTCTAGAGTTAACTGTAGTGAACGTCTTGGCACCTACGCCAACACCGACACCTACAGAGCCAACTCCTGAACCAACCGAGCCCACGGATCCTGAGTCTACAGAGCCTACGGATCCTGAGCCAACACCAAGCGTGCCAGATACAGGACTTGAAGGCGAGACAGATTCATCTGAGAAGCCAAGTAAACCAAGTAAACCTGGTGGAACCGATTCAGAACTTGGTGAACCACCACTAACTGGTGACATGATCCCAACATGGGTATTTAGACTAATCTTTGTCTTAGCAGTTGCTTTCGCCGTAGGAGGCTTAGGTTTCTGGATCTATGACAAACGTTTCGATAAACGAAACAAGTAATCGTATAAATCGATAGCGTAGAAGATGGGGGAGCTTAAAAGTTCTCCCATCTTTTTCCATATGTGCCAATAACAGGTGAAATAAGATCTCGTTTTTGGCATAATATGAGAGAGTCCAAGATAGAAAGCAAGGTATTGATGAGTAAGCATTTATCACAAAATAAGGCTTCTAAGAGTAAACGAGCTAGTAAAGTACTATTATCTATTGGCTTAGCGCTTTTAATTGTCGTTGGTGTACTACTATTAGTCGACGATTTCTGGACGCAGTCAAGCATAAACAAGCACGAGGAGCTCGAAGAAGGTCGTACACCGGCTTTGGCATTGGATCGCACACCAGAAGTAGGTGCTGCTGAAACTTTGTCTCAGAAAGGCTCTGAGGACGCTCTGCCGAATAGTCCAGACTCATCAGATGATGAAGATACAAGTGATGTAGAAGATGCAAAAGCAGTTTTAACACCTGCTCCTAACTCATATCCGCTTGATTCAAGTACATTAGAAAACTATGGCAAGATTGGTGGTGTTTATCCAGACTTTAAAGGATGGATAGAGATGCCGGCATTTGATATTTCATACGCTTTATTTGTGGATCCAACGAATGTGGCCAAGTATGAGCGTCACGATCGAGATGGAAATCTTAGCAAGATGGGTGAAGTAGGTTATGTTGGTGATCCTTATCTTGACTATAATTTTATAGTATATGGACATTCCTTATCCAACCGTCAAAAGGGCTTTCAGCCCATAGACAACTATCCAGACTTCAAAGTAAATGAAGAGCAGCGGCGAGTGTTCATTGATTTACTAGAGACAGGCGAGAGGCGTGAATACAAAGTGGTATCAAGCCGTTACTATAAGAATGGGGATAACCCATGGTTTCGTTACCGCTTCAAAGATCGTGATGAACATTCAAAGTGGTTCAAAGAGATGACTGGATACACAGAATCGATCGATCATAGCTTAATCGTCTATACCTGTAAGAACTCGTCACGTACCTGGCACTCGGTACTGTTTTGCGTTCCCGTAGATTAGAGAACGCATTGTTCCCGTAGAATAGAGAACGCATCGTTCCCGTAGAATAGAGAACGCATCATTCTTACAGAATGCTACGTGTCAGGAGATAACTAGAGGAGGGCATCATGGCCGTAATCCTAGACGTACGAAATGTTTTTACTACAAGAGAAGAGCAAGATGAATCCGTTATTTATGAGGCAATGCCTTTTGCTGCAAGCTTAGCTTCACTGATGGAAGCAATTGGAGTGGATCCAATGCTATTACAAACAACAAAAGAAGGTAAGCAGATAAGTAGACGTGCCATCTACGATAAGATCAATGCAGGATCGGGCATGTCTTTCGGTCTCTTGTGGCATGAAGAACATTGCTATAGCAGCTTGGATTTAACCTTAGTAGATGAGCATAATTCCGTGATCGAAAAAGGCTTTGAGATTTTAGGTTATAGTGCTGAGATTCTGGATAAAAGTGAAAAAGACAAAGATGCTTTAAAGCAAATCATCGTTAATGAAATCAATCAAGGACGACCCGTATTAGCCTTTGGTATTGTAGGTCCACCTGAGTGTTCTCTCATCTGTGGCTACGATCAGGAAGGTGATGTTCTCTTAGGCTGGAGTCACTTTCAATCTAAAGATCCTAGTGACTTATGGGATAATGGGATGTTTCTTTCAGATGACTGGTACGATACAGTTTGGAAGCTGGTGCGTGTCAAAGAGAAAGATAAAGAAATAACACCCACGAAATCCATATTAAAACGAGGGTTGGGCATTGCTAGAAACAATCTTGTTGATGGCTATTATGCAGGTGCTGCTGCCTACGATGCCTGGAATAATTATGTGAAACAACATGACTACGAACAAATGGAAGATAGTGCTTTAGAAGAAGCATATAGATACCATCATCTCTTGATTGGAAGTCATATGGAAGCAAGACAAAGTCTAGGTCGCTACCTCAAATTGATCGCGCATGACGACAGTAAACTTTTAAGTATGGCAGACCTTTGTGACGAAGTAGTAGCTTTATGTTTAGAGGTATGGCAAGTTGCAGGCGGACAAGATATTGAAGGCAACTATAAAAAACTAAAAGACATGCGCACCAGAGAGCAGCTAGACCAGTTGATGCACCAGATGAAGAAAGCTGATGGGACCTTAACGGACCAGTTAATGCTCTATGTTTTGAGTTAAATCGTATAACAAGTCCTTATTAGTAAGCAGTTTCATTAGTGAATGCTACGAAGTCAATCAAGTGGTGAATCTTCTTGCTTGACAAATGTAAGCTATAGCTGATAAGCTTTTGGAAATTGAATTTTAAAGACGTTGAAGAGAAGAGTAGACGAATCTAGTTCTCAAAGAGAGTCCCGGCAGGTGAGAGGGGATAGAACGAAATTAGTTGAACATGGTCTCGGAGTTGGTTTATCGATATGAGATAGACACGTTGGTGCACACGTTATCGTGCAGGAGTATTAATGGTTAAAATCCGGCGTACTCTGTAAGGTATAGACCGCGAGGTTTATGCGAAATTAGGGTGGTATCACGATGCTTTCGTCCCTATCTGTATAGCTATACAGGTAGAGACGGGAGCATTTTTATTTGAATCAAAATCATGGGAGGATTGAACATGAGCGTAGATAGAACATTAATCGACAAGGCAGTAGATAGCAAAAAAGATCGCTATCAGGAGATCGCACTGGCTATTCATGCAAAGCCAGAAGTCAGTAACTATGAGTTTTTTGCGTGTGAGACCTTATCTGAAGCTTTGGCTAAAGAAGGTTTCGAGGTAAAAACAGATGTAGCTGGTCACAGAACTGGTTTTGACGCCAGATACAAGAGCCAAAAGCCAGGTCCTGTTGTAGTCTTCTATGCTGAGTACGATGCCTTACCTGGTATTGGACATGCATGTGGACATAACCTCTTCGGTGCAACCTCATCTTTAGGCGCAATCGGCTTAAAAGCTGTTGTGGATGAAGTTGGTGGTGAAGTTCGTGTCTATGGAACACCTGGTGAAGAAGGTGGTGAGAACGGTAGTGCGAAAGGCAGCTTTGTTAGAGAAGGCTTCTTTGACGATGTGGACTTTGCAGTAGGCGTGCATCCAGGATACCAACATGGCTTAACAGGAACATCCCTTGCAAACGATCCAGTAGATGTTGAATTCTTCGGGCGTGCCTCTCATGCAGCAGGGTCTCCTGAAAAAGGCATTAATGCTCTAGATGCAGTGATTCAAGTGTATAACGCAGCCAATGCACTTCGCCAACACTTAACTGATGATGTGCGTATCCATGGTGTCATTACTAACGGTGGTGAAGCGGCCAACGTTGTTCCAGATTATGCCAGTGCAAGGTTCTACCTAAGAGCTAAATCAAGACCGATTTTGACAGATCTTTATCAGAAATTTGAAAACATCGTGAAAGGTGCAGCCTTACAAACCGGTGCTACATATAAGTTTGGTCTCTTCCAAAACAGCGTAGATAACCTAGTACCTACACCACTATTTGATGAAGTCTACCGCAAGCAATTAGGAAACTTTGGTATTGAACTACAACCTACTAGTCCACCAAAGGGTTCTGGATCCACTGATGTAGGTAATATCAGTCAAGTAATTCCTACGATTCATCCGCACATTAAGATATCAGATGTACCGATTGCAGGACACAGCATTGAGTTTCGTGAAGCCGCTAAGAGCCAGCTTGGTTTAGATTCTATTGCACTAGGTGCAAAACTTTTGGCCAACACAGCTTTAGACCTCTTCTTGGATGAAGATTTATTAGCAGCCATTAAGGATCAGCATAAAGAACAGCTTTTAAAGCAAAATGATTAGGGTTTAAAATGATTGAATGTATTGATTTAGCGAGAACCTTCGTTGGAGAAGCAGGAGAAGTACATGCTGTGCGTGACGTAAGTTTGCGTATCAAGCGTGGTGAGATCTTCGGCGTCATTGGTTACAGTGGAGCAGGTAAGAGTACTCTCGTTCGTTGCCTCAACTTACTAGAACGACCAGACCATGGTCAGGTATTAATTGAAGGCGTGGACTTAACCAGCTTGTCTGAACGAGAATTGCGTTTAGAACGCCAAAAGATGGGGATGATATTCCAGCAGTTTAATCTCTTAGCTGGACGAACTGTTTTCGAGAATGTAGCCTTCCCATTGCGTTACAAGAAGATACCCAAGGCAGATATCCAAATTAGAGTCTTAGAACTCTTAGAATTAGTCGGTATCAGTGATAAGGTGG
This sequence comes from uncultured Oscillospiraceae bacterium, assembly GCA_964468675.1. Taxonomy (GTDB): domain Bacteria; phylum Bacillota; class Clostridia; order Saccharofermentanales; family Fastidiosipilaceae; genus CAYXVJ01. Next base: position 3,099 of record CAYXVJ010000106.1, on the reverse strand, counting down.
ATTCGTATCCTGCTCAGCTCTCAGGTGGACAAAAACAACGTGTGGCGATTGCTAGGGCATTAGCTAGTAGGCCAGATATTTTACTTTGTGATGAAGCAACATCTGCTTTAGACCCTCAGACGACTAAATCCATCTTGAAATTACTAAAAGAATTGAACAAGAAATTGGGACTTACAATCGTCATCATTACACATGAAATGAGTGTCATTAAAGAAATTTGCCATCGTGTTGCGGTTATGGATGACGGCTATGTCGTTGAATTAAACGATGTAATCAAGGTATTCTCGAACCCACAAACTGAGATCACGAAAGAGTTTATCAAGAGCACATCTACACTCACAAGATTCGATGAATTAGTGGCTGATGATTCGGAGATTGTGCGCTTGGATAAAGGTGAGAGCATCTGGCGCATGGACTTCTATGGTTCAGAGACCAAAGAGTCCATCATCGCGAACATCTCTCGAGACTATGGCATAAACCCGAGTATCATCTTTGCAGATGTAGAAGTCATCAGCAATACCGTATTGGGATCCTTAATTGTTCGTATGGAGATCGATCAAGACGTGTCAAAAAGCGTGAAGGGTTATCTAGAAGATCGAGGAATCAAAGTGGAGGTGTTAAGACATGCTTGAATGGATACAAGGTTTAGTGCCCAATCTAATTGACTATTGGCCAGAGTTTTTAAAAAGCATTCGTGAAACGCTTTGGATGCTAGGCTTCTCAGGACTGTATGCATTTGTCATCGGCCTCTTACTGGGCACTGTATATGTCGTAACGAAGAAAGGGAATATCTTAGAAAATGCATTCATTTATAGGATTCTAGATAGCCTAGTAAATCTCTTTCGTTCCATCCCATTTGTGATTTTGATTACAGCATTGATTCCGTTAACGAAAGTGATTTCAGGTACGTTCATTGGCGTGAAAGGTGCAATATTCCCACTGGTTGTCGGTTGTACACCATTCTTTATTCGCCAGGTGGATATGGCTTTATCTGATATTGATAAGGGATTGATTGAGGCAGCCAAAGCGATGGGCATATCACCTGCAGGGATTATCTTTAGAGTCTATCTAAGAGAGAGCATTCCAGCACTTGCTAGATCGACAACCATTACAGCCATCAGCTTACTAGGTTTAACAACCATGGGAGGAGCGGTAGGCGGTGGAGGTCTAGGCAGTTTCGTCATTCGCTACGGACACAACAGGCATATGCAAGACATTACCTATGTATCGGTCATCGTGATTTTGATTATGGTGAGCATTATACAGTTGATCGGTAATATTATCATCAAGAAAACAACACATTAAAACATAGATTAGAACAATATTGTTAAAGATAAAAATATTCATTCGTGGAGGAAAAATAAATGAAAAAGAGCATCATTGCTTTACTATTAGCAGCAACAGTTGGCCTGACCGCTTGTGGCGCAGGATCAAGTGAACCAGCAGACGACGAGAAGACACTGGTTAAAATTGGAGTTATTGGCGGTGAGTCAAAGACATGGAACCATGTCAAAGCTGAAGCTGCCAAAGAAGACATTGAGATCGAGATTGTATTCTTCGACTCATACCCACTGCCAAATGCAGCGTTAGATGCAGGTGAGATACATTTAAACAGCTTCCAGCATTACAGCTACCTCAATAAAGAAATTGAGCGTCAAGGCTACGACTTAACGCCGATTGGTGAGACCGTCATCGCACCATTAGGCTTGTATTCAAGTAAGATTGAAACAGTAGCTGAATTAGAAGACGGTGCTAGAATTACTATTCCTGACGATGAGACCAACGGTGGTCGAGCACTCCTACTCTTACAAGAGAATGGACTTATTACAGTTGATCCTGATGCTGGTGAACTTCCAACTCTAAAAGATATCGAAAACCCAAGAGGCTTTGACATCATTGAGCTTGCAGCAACCAACATCCCAGCATCTTTAGATGAAGTACCCCTAGCCGTGATGAACTCTGGTATTGCTCGTGACGCAGGTTTAGTACCTACTGAAGATGCCATCGTTCTAGAAGAAGTGAAGACCGGTGAGAACCCATACATCAACATCATCGTTGCTCGTACAGCTGATAAAGACAATGCGGTATATAAGCGTATTGTTGAACTCTATCAAACCGATGAAACAGCCGCAGTAATCTTTGAAGATACAAAGGGATCATCTATCCCCGTGTGGTAAGAAACAGAATTAACATCTCCTAGTGTTAATAAAGAGAAGGAAGAGGTATTGCGTAAGTGATGCCTTTTTCTTTGTCCTAAATTAGAGATTTTTCGATATAAATCGTCATTCTATAAAAAGAACATACGTTCTACAATGGTAGCAATAGGAGGTAGAACAGATGAATAGAATAGTTTTGAAAGAAGAGGCAGGGTACCATCTGGATTTTGGCAAAGAGATTAAAAAGGAGAAACCAAGCTTCATGAGGCAGCGCTTTTTACTGCGCATGATCGAAACCTTGCATGATTTGCGCAAGGTACATGTAGATGAACACCGTTTCATGCACGATGTATTTTACTACATCATTGAAGGAGGAACAGCATACTACGATTTTTTACCAAGCATCAATGGGCCAGTATCCTTCCAACTGTGTGAAGATTTAGAGATTCTAGAGCGAGACGGATTTCTTGTCTTTGAGAATCATGTTTGGCATCAAGATAGGACATTTGAGGGAGAGCCTTATTTAAATGTTACATCCAAACAAATCGATAAGTATAGCCTTACAGATCAAGAGATGACAAAGTTTTTACTCTTAAGTTATCCCTACTATTTTATGGATAGGAATGTACATTCAAAAGGTTATGGGGCTTTATTGAATACGAAACAATTCGATCGTGTCCTTGAAATAGAAGCGCTTTGTACAGGTGAAGAAAAGATACTCTTATCCATTGGCTACGAAAAGAGAACGGTTGAAGCCTTGTTCAATTATCTAATTCATTTGGACATACGTTTACTCATCGATACGAGGACGTATCCATTTAGCCGCAAGTTTGGCTTTTCGAAGTCAAGATTAGAAGAGATCGCAGCTTTTTCAGGTGTTTCGTATAAACACATGGGAGAGCTAGGGATCAGTAAAGTAGAGCAAATAAAACACAGCTCTACA
>CAYXVJ010000105.1:7101-8593 GCA_964468675.1 uncultured Oscillospiraceae bacterium | reverse complement strand
GAAGGTAATCGTAGCAAGTGTTTTACTCTCGCGCTTTACTTTAACGCCTTCTTTGGCTTCAATCGCTTGATGCAAGCCATCTGAATAGCGACGTCCAAACATCAAACGGCCAGTGAAGTCATCGACAATAACGATCTCGCCGTCTTTTACAACATACTGATCGTCTAGATGCATGGTACCGTGTGCTTTTAATGCGTTATTGATGTAGTGCTGTAGTGAATAGTTGTCCTCGTCGGCCAAGTTTTCTACTCTGAAATAACGCTCGGCTTTTTCAACACCTGAATCGGTCAAGGTAGCACTCTTTGCTTTTTCATCTACGACGTAATCTGCATCACCTGCGTAATCAGAAGCCTCTAATTTTGTGTCTCGTTCAGCTACCACAAAGTTCTTTAGCATGCGTACAAACTTATCCGCACGCTCATACATCTCTGTGGATTCATCACCTTGTCCTGAAATAATCAAAGGGGTTCTTGCTTCGTCAATTAATATCGAGTCAACTTCGTCAACGATGGCATAATGCAATTCTCGTTGCACCATATCTTCTTTGTATGTGACCATGTTGTCCCGTAGGTAATCAAAGCCATACTCGTTATTGGTTCCATAAACGATGTCACAGTTATAGGCTTCGCGCCTTTCCTTTTTGGAAATACCGTGAACAATAAGGCCGACACTGAGGCCTAAGTAGCGATAAATCTTACCCATCCACTCACTATCACGTCTGGCTAGGTAATCGTTAACGGTAACGACATGGACACCTTTACCTGTCAGTCCATTCAAATAGACTGGCAATGTTGCAACCAAAGTCTTACCTTCACCAGTCTTCATCTCTGCGATGCGTCCTTGATGGAGGACCACACCACCGATGAGCTGAACACGGTAGTGTTTCATACCTACGACACGCCAAGCAGCCTCGCGGACTGTCGCAAAGGCTTCTACTAAAATATCATCTACTGTTTCACCGTTAGCTAAACGTGATTTAAATTCGTCTGTTTTCTTTCGTAAAGCTAAATCATCTAATGCTTGATACTCGTCATGTAAAGCTTCTATTTGATCGACTAGCGGTGTGATTTTCTTGATCTCACGATCACTATACGTGCCGAAAATCTTACTGATTATACTCATTATTCACATCCTGTAATACTAATTTTTTCACATAATCTGGAGGAATATTCTTTAATCCTCTTCAACTAAACGCGTTAATATGGTCTTATAGCCGTCCGCACCATACTCAAGGCAACGATTCACACGGCTGATTGTGGCAGCACTTGCACCTGTATCAGCACTGATTTCTGTGTACGTCTTGTTTTGATGCAGTTGTTTAGCCACAGCCAAACGCTGCGTCATGGCTTTTAATTCACTTACGGTACACAGATCCTGGAAGAATGCCAAACACTCATCTACAGTCTGTAACTGTAAAATAGCTTGATATAAAAATGTGGCATCCTCATTATGAACACGATCGTTCATTTGGCACCCCTTTCGGCCATTGATC
>CAYXVJ010000105.1:0-7091 GCA_964468675.1 uncultured Oscillospiraceae bacterium | reverse complement strand
ATTGATCTCCAATTAATAATACTCTATGCCCTCATTCCTAGCAAGCTTAAGCACACTACTTCTAAGTCCTTAATCTTGATAGCGAAAACTCGTTCCAGCCTTGATCACCTTCATATTCACACCCAGTTCATTGGCAAGATAACGTAAATCCTCCAAGATATCCAAACGATCTTGCTCGCTGTTAACAGGGATAATCATGAGAAGCTCTTGTATCTTAATCTCGCTTCGATGGAATGCTGATGGATGATTTTGCCACATAAAGTTTGGTCCAGTATAGGCTGCAATGCGATTCAATTCATCTTCAACAAGCTTATACAATGTTGCATCACTTTGATAGCTAGGTGCTGTGAGGTCAGTACTCATCATCGCGGTCGCCCGCCCATGATTGAAACTTGCAAATACAGGATAGGTTGTAGGTAAGTTTCTACCAAAATATGTTTGAAAGAATGTGCCTCGCATGAAGTTGTCGTAAGACCAGATATCATGCGGAATACCGTCGTCTTCTGTCTCTAATGATGGCAGTGGGTGCCATAAAACAACAGACTCTCTCATCTGTCTACTAAGCGTCATACCCATCAGATGGATCTCATAGTCTAAGTCAAACCATAGGAGTTTTTCGTCTGCTGATGTCCACACTTGTAAACTTTGGTTTTGTATCAGCCCAGAAGACAAGTTTGGAAACGAGATCTGTTCTTCGTAGTATGCATCTACTCTAGATAGTAGATAGGGTTCTGCAATATGACTTGCACTTAATTCCAAAAACCATTCATTAATTACAGACGGCAATTCAATTTCTATTTCATCACTGATATAGTCTACTGCTGTGCTGGGTAAATCTTGCCATAGGCCTGCAGTAGCAAGTGCTAAACTTGCTTCTCTAGTACTTGCTTCAAGCGATTGCCTAAGATTCATTTCAGCAACAAAAGCAGAAACAATTTGTGTAAACAATGCGATCACTAGCAAACACAAAGGCAGTAAGATGGCAGCCTCTAATGAAACATTGCCTCGTTTATACGTCTCTTTAGCTCTCTTCATCCGTCTCCTCCAACTCGTGGTACTTCATGCTATGCGTCAAAGTAAACCCTTGATACAAAGGATGTGAACTTAAGACATTCAATTTGACTTGAACGCCCGTATGAAAGCTAGCAAGTAGATTTGTCTCAATTACTTCACAAAGTCTATCTAGCTGTGCCTCCTGATTGGACAATAAAAGAAAAATTCGCAGGTAGTCTTGATAGTTCGTTTCAAAAGTTATTTCTTCATGATGAGGCAGTAATTTTATATCTTGTCCATCCAGTAAATTGTTTATATCTATAATGGCATCTACCTGGGCACGTATAATCAACAATACGTATTTCATGACCTGCGGCTCAATCATAATGGATCCACCTGTCATGGCCGCTAATGCGACGGATAAAATACCGCCTAAGATACTCAAGTTTTGCATCTGTACTTCATTTTGCAAAAGTGAGATGGTGTGGATGGCAAGCCTTGTAGAACTGAGTAATGCACCTACAGCAGCTTTTTGTCCCAGCTCATGCTCCACCCCTGTTAATATAAATTCTGTTTCAAGTGCTCTTGAATGAACCATCTCATTGATTTTTACACCTCGCAAGTTTTCACGCTGCACAGCCAGTGTATCCACCGTTTTTTGATCTTGCCAATTACTAGTCATATCTAAGATATACTCTGCAATAAGCAACCGTTCATAAATCAGTGGCGTATCAAAATCAAGTAATTCTATGCCACTGGCTAGGCTATTGGCTAAACTTGCGACATCAAAACTAAGCTCATTTTTAAAACCTACAATAGAATGGATGGCGGCATCTCCAAAATCTTGTTCGTCTTCAGACAGTAAAGCTTCATAAGGATCCTCACCTTCATATTGCTCTTCTTCACCCAAGAAAAAATTGCTGATGATTCTACTGGCACCATCACCTTTAGATAAGAACTCATCTCTTATGGCATGCATGGCTAAATCAAGACCCCTATTCAATAAGAGATCCGATAACTGCTCTTTGAGGCTTTTTGTTGATGAGATATCTTCTTCATCAATTAAAGTACCTGTATCTGCATCCTCATTGGCCAAGCTTATATACTCACTTAAAACACCTTTTAAATCGAAGACTCGATCAATCATGACACTTGGATACAACAGTTTCATGTAATCTACAATTTGAGCCTCTAGCTCTCCTTCATCACTGAGGCTAGCCGATACTTCCTGCGATAACTCATAAGTCATATGGCTAGTGTTTAGCTCCCTATCCAAATAAGTCACTGCCGTATGTGGCAGTTCTGCATGTCTAAAAGCCAATAAGCCATACTGCTTGGATAAGCTCTTATCATATTGAGCAAGTGTCAATTCTGCAGCTAACTCCACGCTACTAGAACAACGCAGTTCGTAATTTCTAAGCTTTACTGATGCAAGAATGGCCTGCTGAACCATTAAGATTGCAATCAAGACAAAAACTAAGAACAAACTGATGCTCCCCTCAGTGCGTCTCTTGTATTTACGTTTTAAAAAATGGAAGCATTGCCTTTTACTCATCAGCAAACACCTCCTTTAAAAGCCCACCTTGGTCTTCTAAATACATGCAAAAACGAAGTAGTTGTACCGGTTTGGTATGGACATCTGCCAAATCCCCTTTTTCGTTGATTTGCTGTTCATACAGACTTGTACTTTGGAATCTTAAGCTCTTTTGCTTTGCTTCACGCTGTGCATTTTTCAGTCCATCATCATAGGTACGAAAAGATAGGCTGGATACGGATGCCAATATCAAGATACATGTTGGAACAACGATTGCAGATTCTATTGAAAAAGCCATAAAAGCACCTCCTCTTGTTCTCATTGAACAATAAAAAGGTGCTTTTCAAATGCCTTAGTTTTCTCTAAATTAGAGCAATTATGTCGATAGTCAGCGTTCCACTAAAAAAGTTACTGGACCATCATTGACAAGACTAACATCCATATCGCCGCCAAAGACTCCACGCTGTACCTTGATGTCGTACGTTTCTAACTCATCACAAAAGGCTTCATAGAAACGTAAAGCCTCATCTGGAGGCATGGCTAAATCAAAACCAGGTCGATTCCCTTTTGCTGTATTACCGTACAAGGTAAATTGTGACACAACTAGTATCTCACCATCTATGTCATTTACACTTAAGTTCATCTTACCTTCTTCATCGGAGAAAATACGTAGCTTAGCTACTTTCTTTGCAAGATAGGCTATTTCTTTTTCTGTATCGGTTTTGGCGATGCCTAAGAAGACTAAAATCCCGCTGCCGATCGAAGATACCTCTTGACCGTCCAGCGAGACTTTGGCTCTAGAAACCCTTTGAATTAATGCACGCATAATTAATGAATCAAGTTACGCCAGTCGAGATCACCGCGTTCAATAGCCAAAACAAGAATTTCAGCGGCTGCGATATTACTAGCATATGGGATGCTATTGATGTCACAAGCCTTCATCAAAGGATTTTGTACATCATAATTATCGATATTTGGATCACGTAGATAAAGAACAGCGTCAATCTCATTAAAACGGGCTCTGGAAGCAAACTGCTCTAGACCGCTAGCGATATCTGTCGCAACACCTTTAACCTTCATCCCAGTTCCAATCTCCAATAACTTTGCTGTATTCTGCGTGGAGTATAGATCATGGGGTGACAAAATCTGACTATAGGCGATACAAAAGTTCACCAATAGCTCATTCTTACGCTGATCTGCTAACACTACAATTTTCACATTCTACCTCCAAAACCGAGCGAGTTTTATTCGCACGATACTATGCCTGATCAATAACGATAAAAACCGTTAATGCTATTTTACTAATGAATCTTGCTAATATCAAGATTAGCCTTCAACATTAGGGCATAAACTCTCTCTTACTCATAAGGAATACGGTTTACATTAACCATTTGTACTATTCTAGCAAATAAAGCAGAGATAGTGATAGCTCATAAACCCTACAAAAGTTTTTTGATTAACTGTGCATCTTGTTCATGCATACATAAAATACAGTTATTCTCCATCCATATCTTCTAAGAATTGATTTAAACCAGGTAATTGATACACTTCACCAAGCTCATATGCTTCGTCACCAAAGTATGCATCAAACATTCCTCTGGCTACCTGCGACGTTGCAGCACCTCTAGCTCCGGTTTCTACGAGTACTGCAACAGCAACTTCAGGATCCTCATAAGGAGCAAACGCAATGTATACACCATCTGTCGTCGGCCCATGTTCGTAAACAATGGTCTCAGCCGTTCCGGTCTTACCCGCAACTGAATACTCTGCTGACTCAAAATGACCTCGTACCGTAGACATTTCATCGGTTGTCATGAGAAGCATGCCATCTCTAACTTCTTGTAAGACCGCATCTGATATCGATAACGGTACAGAAGATGAATTAGCCTGCATGGTTAAGGTGCCATCAGATGCCAATATGTCTTGAATCACATGAGGCATGCCTAGCTCGCCTGTTGCAACAGCCGCTGTAGCTCTTGCCAGCTGCAACACAGTTGTTGCCGTTAAACCTTGGCCTATAGAAGTCTGTGCCGTATCAGCTGGATACCACAGCTGATTGGAGGGATCTTGGTTATATAGTATTTTAGAGTCTCTTGATGCATGGATACCTGCAGACTCTCCGTATAGTTCAATATCCGCACGCTCATTTAGGCCTAATTCAGCTGTAATCGAAGACAAGTGATCAATACCTAGCTCTACACCCTTTTCATAAAAGTACACATTACACGAATACGCAATGGCATGGTCTAGGTCCATATTCCCATGCACACCTTCACAACCAAAACGCATGTCATCGATTTCGTAATAGCCAGGGCAGTGTACAAGCGAGTACGGATTGACGACTTGATGTTGTAACAGTGCTGCCGCGGTAAAGACTTTAAATGTAGAGCCAGGTGCTTTAGGTAGAGCAATGGCGCGATTTAACATTGGTAGTGTTTTAGAATCCGTTAAGTAATGGGCTACTCGCTCTCTAGCCTCATCGTCATTTTCCATGTCTATGAAATCTTGGGGATTAAATGTAGGCAAGCTTGCCATCGCTAGAACTGCCAAATCATTTTTCAAATCTAGCATCACAGCTGCCCCTGTACTATCAGGAAAACCCACAAACTCATTGTCGTTGTTGTAGATATTGATCAAGCGGCTCAAAGATTCCATAGTCGCTTTTTGAATACCTAGATCAATCGTAAGCGTTACATCGTCACCAGCTGTCGGTTTTAAGCCATGAATGGCTGATGCAAAATAACCATCTTCTCCATCGCTGCCCCAAACGTTGTAAACATCTACACCACGCTTCCCGTGTAGATAACGCTCAGCAACCAGCTCAATACCAGATTTACCCACTACATCATCTGCAGTGTAACCTTGACGGTTTAACTGGGCGTATTGTTCAGCCGAAATTTGCCCAACATATCCGACTAAATGCGCTAAGTAAATTGCGTCATCATGGTAGACTCGGACGGGCTCAACGGTAGTCACTGCACCTTGGAAACGGAAGTTTTGCTCTGTAAAGATGGTGACTAGTTCATCTGGTATATCACGCGCAATCAAAACTGGCGTACCTTGTGAGAAGCTCCAGTTATTCAGATAAATTTGGAAACGCATACGCAAGATCTTTTTAGTCTCTCGCAAACTATAGTCTTCTGAAATGTTGAAACGGGTATAAGCAAGGTAGTCAAAGAAGTCTCTTGGTGTTGTCTTAACATAGCGTTTATCTCGATAATCGCTTTCGGTATCTTCAGGTAAATCCCTTAAGCCTAGGTAATTCGTGTTTTTTTGCCAATACACAATGTCTTCTAAATCCATCGCAAAACGCATACGATCGATATCGATGTACTTATCAATTGCCTCACCATAGTCTAGATCGTAAGCATCTAAGGTATTTGCTAAATCCAAAAGTACTGCATTAAAATCGTCAGCATTTAAACCTGCATCAGCCCAATACAGCATATTGATGTATCTAGAACCTGCTATCTCAATACCATTGCGATCTAATATACGCCCTCTCGGTGCAATCAGTTCAATTTGCCTTCTTGCTCCATTGTCATCATGGGTGTGCATCGCAGCTTGTGCATTGAACTGCATGCTGGATGAAGAAATAAGCATCAAGACAAAACTGATACACAATAGCAAGATCAATGTGACGTTGCGATTGCGTATGAATTGCCACAGTTGCATCAATCTACCCGTTGTTACTTCGGGCTCCGGCAAGCTACTTGCATCCATAAATGGTTGCCTCGTTTGAGACAAACGATAGGAAACATCGCCTTCATGTTGATCATCTATATTGATATTTTCTTTTAGTGTATTGGGTTCATCTTTTTTCATCGTCTAGCTCTCCTGTCTACATCCACTCGTTTCGCGCCATAACTGCGCCTATATGGACCATAGAAGCGTAAAAGAATAAACATAGGTAATAAAACAATTATGTTTATTAGGATTGAAGCTAAGGATCTTGTCATGAGCAAGTCAATATTGATCAAGGCAAGTGGCAAATCATTAAATAAAAGATTTATGGCAAGTGCTAGATGCACCATCAGCTCATAGAACAATGTGCACAGTGCACTTGTGACGATAGCTGGTAATATGCTTCTCGTAAAGTTCTTTTGAAAGAGTCTTGAAGCAATTAATGCTGCCATCATCAAGCTTAGCATACCAACACCAATCACTCGGCCACTTGCAAAATCCAAGAGGAAACCTGCAAGTAAACCAATTACAATTGCATCGTTATAGCCAAATTGATAACCGGCTAAAACGGCTAAGAGTAATAGAAAATTGGGTTTTGCTCCCAAGAACAATGTATCTTGTGACCATAGTGACTGCAGTGCAAAAGCTAAAAGCAAATACACCGTATACACTAGCACCAAGCGAAGTTTAGCCCGTCTCGTCATCAGTCTGCCTCGCCTTTCAAGACAAATACATCCGTTAACCCTACGTACTCTGTATAGGGCTCAAGTACGGCCCAAATGCGGCCTTCTTCTTCATAGATGCGCGTTATATTTCCTAAAGGTAAGCCGAGTGGATAAAATCCACCACTACCTGAGGTAATTAATTCATCACCGACTTC
>CAYXVJ010000104.1:6976-8596 GCA_964468675.1 uncultured Oscillospiraceae bacterium | reverse complement strand
AAACCATACTTGTGATATCATTCTCGCCATTGGTGGGGGAAGCAGCATGGATATTGCAAAAGCTGTAAAGTTTCACAGTAAAACAAATAAGCCGATTGTAGCAGTGCCAACAACCTCTGGTACAGGTAGTGAAGCTACTCATTTTGCAGTTGTGTATAAAGAAGGGGTTAAACAGTCCATTGCACACATGAATCTCTTACCAGAGTACGTTGTTTTAGATGCTGATCTATTGAAAACTGTTCCCTTGTATCAAAAGAAATCTACAATGTTAGACGCGCTCTGCCAAGCGATTGAGTCGTGGTGGTCTAAAAGAGCTACGATTCAAAGCATCGATTGTTCTAGAAGGGCTATCCAATTGATTCTAGAGAATATGGAAAATTACTTAGCTAATGAAGATTGTGGCAACAAAAATATGCTCATGGCTGCTAACTTAGCAGGGAAAGCAATAAATATTACAACAACGACTGCTCCACATGCGATGAGCTATAAACTCACAACACTTTATGGGATAGCTCATGGTCATGCGGTTGCACTGTGCTTGCCGAAGGTGTGGCGACATATAGATGCTTACGAAGAAATCGCTCAAGCTATGGGCACAGAGACTGTACGTGAGGCTATATTATATTTAGAAGATTTATTGAGTAGTCTAGGTTTGACGATACCTAGTGAAGCAAATGCTAGTGACTTGATTGTATTAAGGGATTCGGTGAATAGCCAAAGGCTATCGAACCATCCTGTACATATTCCTGAAGATGAGATCCTTGCATTATATAAAGAAATATTAGAGGTGTAAGTATGGCGAAGAGAATAAAAGCTGTTATTTTCGATTGGGCAGGTACTACCATTGACTATGGCTGTTTTGCACCAGTAGATGGTTTTATTAAAGGTTTTCAGAGCATTGGTTTTGACATCACGAGTGAGATGGCTAGAAGACCTATGGGTTTATCCAAAATAGACCATACGAGGGCGATAGCAAAAATGCTCCCAGTGGCTATTTCAGAAGAACAGATACAAGCAGCTTACAAGGTATTTGAGAAGACTTTATTTAACAATATTGCAGAACACTGTGATGTGAAAGATTATGTACTAGATACTGTTTCTAGTCTTAGATTAGATGGGATTAAGATCGGTTCTACTACTGGTTATACCTCAAAAATGATGGAGGAAGTATTACCCATTGCTGCTAGACAAGGCTATGCACCAGACTATTGGATATCAGGAGATCTTGTGCCTAAAGGAAGACCATACCCCTATATGATCTGGCAAAATCTCATGCAGTTTTCTATCCATAACCCAAGACTAGCAGTTAAAGTAGGTGACACGATTGCAGATATTGAAGAAGGGAAGCATGCAAATTGCTGGACCGTCGCAATCGTTATGGGTTCTTCAGAGTTGGGTTTGAGTAGAGATGAAGTACTAAGAATGGATCCAGATGAGCTAGCCAATCGAAAAGCGTTGTTAAGAAGACGATATAGCAAGGCAGGTGTCGACTATATCATCAATGACATGGACGAATTAAAGAATGTTATTTTAGATATCAATCAAAAGCTTGCCTTCGGTATGGATTGAGAATTTCTTGCTGAAGAGTATTAGTTAGTATTTTCCTATTGTAGCCGCTAT
>CAYXVJ010000104.1:0-6966 GCA_964468675.1 uncultured Oscillospiraceae bacterium | reverse complement strand
CTGCATGCTTATGCGAGACTTGTCTGCTTCGTCTTTCTATACTCTCTAGGGGATAGACCTGTGTGTTTTTTAAAATATGTTGAGAAGTGTGAAAATGAGTTGAAGCCAAAGTTTGTCGCAATAGAAGATAGCGGCATATCAAATGTTTCTACATACTTGCATATTTCTACCATACGCTCTTGATCGACATAGGCAATGAACGTTTGTCCACATTCTTTGGAAAACAAAGAAGAGAGGTAGTTAGGGTGTATGTTCACAGCTTCTGCCACTTCACCAAGAGTCAATTGTCGATTCAGGTTTTGTCGAACGTAGTCTCTTGCACGAACGATTGTAGGGGAGTAGGTATTCTCTTCCTCAGCTCTTCTTGTATCGTTTACACTTGCTACAAAAGCTAGTAGCATATCGTATTCTAAGCTTTCTGCATGTAGCCTTGAATTGACACGTTCGATCTGGCGAATGAATAAGTCACTTAGCATAAAGGCAGATTCAGCATCTACACCACCACTAATTGCAGCTCTAGCAAAAATGGTGCAAGAACCAATTAAACTGTTTTTTAGAGAACGGATAGGATCCTGGGACAGTTCAGCTCGCTCCAAGTTATTGATTCTCTCTAAGATATCTAAAGATGCATCTTCGTCGCCGATCTTTATCGCTTCGGTGAGTTGCTGTTCCAAAATATAAGATGGATGTTGATAGTCACGATTGGCATTACGCAATCGTTCTTGAATTAAGACACGTTGGATATCGCTGTGGAGCGTATCCTTTTCATTTATTGCATCATCAATTGCTTTCATCTTACCCTCTCCACTGAATTGCATTGCAGTCATATTATAAAGGATTACACTTCGTATCATATGTGACAAATGACCGTTTTGCACGTGAAAATCAAAAGTTTTCTTATAATTTGTTAAGTATTCTGAAGATTTTTAAAGCCCGCTTGTTCATGTTGCTTAAACTGAAAGTGAAGGAAAATCTCGAAGGAGGAATTCAAGATGAAGAAACGTGCAGTAAAAATACTGTCAACAGTCGCAGCTTTAGCAATTTTACTAGCTGCTTGTGGCGGTGGAACTGCAACTGATCCTACAGTAGACCTGACAACTACTCCTGGTGAAGTTACAGATGAACCAACTGATGAACCAACTGATGCACCGACAGATGAAGCAACAGATGAGCCTACTGACGAAGCAACTGATCCTGGAACGGGTGAAACCGTTACTATTACCTTAATGCAATCTAAAACTGAAATTCAATCAGATTTAGAAGGCGTTATTGCTGATTTTAATGCAGCAGGTTTAGGTGTTGAAGTGAGCTTGCTCGGTACCGCAGGCGATAACTACGCAACCGTTTTACAATCCAACTTCTCCGCTGACCCAGCTTCTGCTCCAACGCTATTTACAATGGCAGGTGTGGACTCTGTAAACTTTGAGCGCTTCTATGCAACGCTTGACGATACGGCAGCAGCGGATATTCTATCTGAAGGTTTAAGAGGAGAATTCTTAAACGATGCAGGTGAACTCACAGGACTTCCCGGATCCGTTGAGGGCTATGGCTTTATTTATAACGTAGAGATGTTTGAACAGGCGGATATTGATCCTCAATCCTTAACAGACATTGATGCATTTGTCGCCGCTTTAGAAACGTTAGCAGACGTTGAAGGCGTACAAGCACCGATTGGTTTTGCAGAAGAGAATTACTTCCTCTTCATTCATTTCTTTAACTGGGCCATTGCTTTAGATGACAATTACGTCGAAGAAGTTGAAGCGGTCAATGCTGGTGACAAGAGCTTAGCAGATATTCCATCTGTACAAGCATGGGCTGATGCACTCGAGATGATTGCACCTTACACCAACAAGGGTCAAGCAACGTACGATGAGCAAGTTGCAGGCTTTGGCTTAGGTCAATACGCCATGATTCACCAAGGTAACTGGGCACAACAAGTCCTAGAAGAAAACGAAGTAGAATTTGATTACGCATTCTTACCATATCCATTAGAGGGCAACGATGGCTTAGCCGTTGGTACCGCATCTGCATGGCGCGTGAATAACGCAGCAACAGAAGAAGAGCAAGCAGCAGCCAAGACCTTTATTGACTGGTTAATTACAAGTGACGAAGGTCAAGAGCATAGTGCAAATACACTGCTCTTCATCCCAGCATACCAAGATGTCTTAGCACCTGAAGGTGGTCTATCTGAATCGGTTGCACAATATGTTTCCGACAATAAGACCGTTGAGTGGGCTTACAATACTGTATTCCCAGCAGGTATCGATATCGATGGCGCAGCATACATGCAAGAGTTCTATGCTGGCATACTGACAGCAGATGAATTGATCGAAGAACTGACCATGACATGGCAGGATCTAGCGAACTAAAAGGTTTAGCTTGATTTAAAAGAGATATGTGTGTGGTGCCAAAAGCTATGCTGCTGGCACCACCATCTCTAATAGGGGGTTTAGATTCATGCGTGAAAAACGAAAAAGAAATGTTACTTACTTCTTATTTATCCTGCCTGCCCTATTTGCATTCGTAAACGTTGTTTTGATTCCCTTCATTATGGGTATCGTTTATTCCTTTACGAACTGGGATGGCTTTAGCTTTCAAGGCTCCGAGTTTATCGCATTTACAAATTACATCGAAGCGTTTGGAGATAGACGCTTCCGGCAGGCTTTTATATTTTCATTCCAATACGCCTTTTTGATGTTAGCACTAGTCAACCTCATTGGCTTTGCGTTTGCACTTCTAGTTACATCTAAAGTAGGCGGCAAGAACATCTTACGATCCATCTATCTGCTGCCTAATCTCATTGGTGGCTTGATTCTAGGCTTTATCTGGAAGTTTGTATTCAGTCGTTTATTCGTACAGATTGGTATGGTAACAGGCTTAGAGTCCGTCTTTTATAACTGGCTCGATGAACCGACCAGTGCATTTTTAGCATTGATTTTAGTAGGTGTTTGGCAACAAGCAGGCTACGTTATGATTATCTACATTGCAGGTATACAAGCAATCCCTGGTGATGTGGTTGAAGCAGCATCCATTGATGGGGCAGGAGCTACACAGCGTCTGTTTAGAATCACCATACCTTTGATGATCCCATCGTTTACGATTAACCTCTTTGTGACCATGGCAAACGCCATGAAACAATACGATACGAACGTGTCTTTGACAGGTGGAGGACCTGGTAGATCTACAGAGATGGTCGCTATGAATATCTACAACTCTGCTTTCCGTTATAACGATGCAGCAGAAGCACAAGCAAAGGCCATTTTATTCTTTATCGTCATCATGGTGATTACCTTAACGCAAGTGATCTTAACGCGTCGTAAGGAGGTTCAGCTATGAGGATAAAACGATTTTTTAGAGAAAGAAATCCACTTTTAACTGGAATCGGTTGGTTACTGGCTATTTTGATTTTAGGGCCTATCTACATCATGGTGATTAACTCCTTTAAATCAAGGCAGCAGATCTTCGTGGATCAGCTGGGCTGGCCTGAAACATTCAGCTTTGAATACTATAGAGAAGCTGCCCAGCGCATGAATTATTTCAATGCACTAAAGAACTCTATCTTTGTGACGGGTACATCCGTTGTCTTGATCATCATCGTGGCATCGATGGCGGCATGGGCGATCACAAGGCGGGATACCAAGGGATCGAATCTCTTGTATCTTCTCTTGATATCAACCATTTTAATTCCATTCCAATCCGTCATGCTACCACTCGTGCAATACTTCACGTCTTGGCGGATCAATTCCATTGGTTTTAAGATGGTCGGCTCACACTATGGACTTATATTCTTTAATGTAGGCTTTGGTCTTGCCTTATCCATCTTCTTGTATTCTGGTGCGGTCAGAAATGTGCCACTTGAGATGGAGGAGAGTGCAAGAATAGACGGTGCTAGTCAGTTCCAAACCTTCTGGCGCATTGTCTTCCCAAACATGCTACCAATTTCCATGACGGTAGCCATCTTAAACATCATCAGTTATTGGAATGACTACCTCTTGCCATCCTTGGTCTTAACACAAAATCCAAGACTATTGACCATTCCACTCTCAACTTTCTATTTCTTTGGTGAGTTCAATATTCAGTGGAATCTTGCGCTAGCAGGTCTAGTTATGACGGTGGTACCGGTAGTGATCTTTTATATATTCGCCCAACGCTACATCATCAGCGGCATCATGGCTGGTGCAGTAAAGGGCTAGAAGGGATAGAACATTGGCAAAGCAAATACAAAGTACACACCCTTGGAAAATCATTAAAACAGCTTACGATCCTAAAGATAAGGCGCATCTTGCAAGTTTATTTAGTCTTGCAAATGGTTATTTAGGTATCAGAGGCTCTCATGAGGACGATCCATTCAGTGAAGATGGTACCGCAGACGGTATCTATGGTACCTACATGAATGGCTTTTATGAGACTGGATCCATCTTGTACGGTGAGAGTGCATATGGATTTGCAGATACATCGGAAACGATTCAAAATATTGCCAATGCTCTACCGATTGAACTCATCGTGGATAACGAGCGTTTCTCTATTGATCAAGTACATAAGGAAGGTCGCTTACTTGAGTATGAGCGAAGCCTTGCCATGAGCTATGGTCAGCTTGAACGAAGGCTTGTATGGCGCACCTTGAGTGGTAAGCGCATTCGTATTGATTCAAGACGTATGTTGTCTTTAACTAAGACCCATCTTGCATGCCTCGTCTATCGCATCACGCTACTAGACGCGGATGAAGCTGATATTAAACTAGTCAGTACACTAGATGGATGGACAAAGAATCGCGTAGGTACCGATGACCCGCGCGTGGCTCAAGTCGATGCCGATAAAGGCCTTCGGGTTCTAGATGCAGTTCTATCCCACGAGAATCAGCAGTTAGCGCTGCTCCAAGAGACCCATGAATCTAAAATGCAAGTAGCTTGTAGTGTAGCTCACCACTATAGCGGCTTATCTCCAGTCAAAGAGAACGGACACTCGAGGTCAAAAATCCCACAACGTATATCGCTTAGCTACGAGGAAACGGCAAAAAAATTAAAGACGATTGAAATTCATAAATACATTGCCTATGCGGACTCCATTGATTTAGCTACGAAGCTAGCACGAGAGGCAAGGCAAAGTGGATACCATCAGCTACGTTTAGAACAAGAAAGCTTTTTAACGAAGGCTTGGCAGCATGCACATATCCGTATTCAAGGGGATCTTCAACTACAGCAAGGGCTTAACTTTAGCTTGTTTCATCTGATTCAAAATGGTATCAGACCTGGGGACGCCCAACTTGATACAGGATTAAGCGAGCACGAACCATTACGATCCATCGCTGCCAAAGGCTTATCCGGTGAAGGCTATGAAGGGCACTATTTTTGGGACACGGAGATGTATCTATTCCCATTCTTCTTATATACAGAACCGGATGTGGCTAAACGTCTATTAGAATATCGTTATGCCATTTTGCCTCAAGCAAGAGACCGAGCCAAGATAATGCACCATAAGAGAGGGGCTTTATATCCTTGGCGAGGGATTAGTGGACGTGAATGTTCTGCTTACTATGCAGCAGGAACTGCACAAGCACATATCAACAGTGATATCGCTTTAGCAGTAATCCAATATCTTGATGCGACAAAAGATGAAGCTTTTCTCTGGGACATGGGCTTAGAGATGCTAGTAGAGATTGCTGTGTTTTATCTAGATCTTGGGTTTATGGATCCAAAGCGTGGCTTTGTCATTAACGCGGTCACAGGACCTGACGAATACAGTGCGGTGATAAATAACAATTACTATACGAACCTCAGTGCAAAGCGCTTATTTGAAGCGTTACTAAGGATCTTGGATATGCTCTCTACTGATGATGTGGATCGTATTGAAGGATTCTTTAAAAACTTAGATTATGACATGGAAGCGATAAAGGAGCAGTTGGATCTTGCTGCCAAGAACATGGTTTTACCCAAGTCTGAAGCATTAGGATTGCCCTTACAAGACGATGCTGTTTTGAATCGTGAGCCTTGGGACTTCTTAGGTACCCCAAAAGACAAATATCCACTTCTATTGCATACCCATCCACTCGTGATCTATCGCCATAGAGTAAGTAAACAAGCAGACCTTATTCTTGCACAAAGTTTATGGCCAGATGCGTTTACAAAAGAAGAATTAATGAAAGCCTTCCGTTTCTATGAGCTACATGCAACGCACGATTCATCCTTATCGACGTCTATATACTCTGTAGCAGCGAATAGACTTCAATTGAAAGATAAAGCCTATCGCTACTTTATGGAGACGACTAGACTTGATCTTGATGACACACATGGGAATACTGCAGATGGCTTACATCTAGCGAATATGGGTGGTAATTGGTTGGCACTGGTTCGTGGCTATGCAGGCATGCAGGTAATAGATGGGCAATTACATTTTGCTCCAAAGATTCCAAAAGCATGGACCAGTATACGTTTTAATCTCTTATTCCAAGGTTCTAGGATTGAAATCAAAGTATCAGAAGACAAGACACAGTATAAGCTCCTTGAAGGTAAGCCCTTAAATATAACCCACGATGGCCTAATGTTTGAACTAACGGATAGCCAATCGATGCCGAGGACGAGTAAAGTGGAATCGAAACTCAAAGCTGTCATTTTCGACGTAGATGGTGTCTTGCTATCGACAGATGAAGAACACTATCTTGCCTGGAAGAGGCTTTGCGATGAAGAGGATTTATATTTCGATCGGAACATGAATCAAAGGCTTCGTGGTGTTTCAAGAATGGCAAGTTTGGAGATAATATTGGAGCATTCACATAAGCACTTTAGTGATGAGGTAAAACTCGAGATGGCCACCAGAAAGAATCGCTACTATCAAGAAGCGATACAAGAAGTGGATGAAACAGCAGTGCTCACAGGAGTCGTTCGCTTACTAGATGAATTAAAGGATAGCGGTTTACCAATGGCTTCTGCATCGTCTAGTCAAAACGCAGCTACCCTATTAAAGGCAACA
>CAYXVJ010000103.1:6895-8650 GCA_964468675.1 uncultured Oscillospiraceae bacterium | reverse complement strand
CAAGCAAGTGATCCTCGCTTGATGTCAGAAGACGAGCTTGTGCGCCAACTCATTATGAAGATGAGGCATGATGATGAAATAGTCGATCCATACTGGCAGCGCTTGGCTGATATAGAAGGTTCGGAAATGAATCGATTGCAAGAGAGCGTACGAGCAAAAGTTGAGCCATTAAGCTTAGTTACGGTCAATCCAAAGCTAGTCCAAGATGTCTTACGATCTATGCCTAACCTATCTGTCTCAGCACTGGAGACATATGCTAAATGCCCTTACGAGTATTTCTCTACGTATCTATTACGTGCCAAAGAACGTGATGTCTATGAGCCTACACCCATGAATAGAGGTAGCTTACTTCATGCTGCCTTTGAACGTGCTTTTAATGAGCTTAGTATGGATTTAGTAAAGGCTACAACAAAAGAAGCCAAAGCATTAGTCTTTGAAGAGTACTTGAACAAAGATATGCAAATGGAGAGCAAAAGGCTCTATGACCTTGGCTTGGCTAAGCATATTGATTTTGCGGTCTTTGAAGAAAGTGGTCAGCGCTATCTGGCAGGTCGTCCTGTTCGTAAAGTCATTGAAAAGGCTTGGCCTGCTTTACTAAGACAGCTAAAAGAAGAAGATTACACCCCGTATCGATTTGAGTACAGCTTTGGTCACCACCAGCCCATAGCAAGGCTACAATATAGGACTGAAGACGGGCTTGTCTTATCCCTTCGGGGAACCATTGACCGAATAGACATCAGGCGATTGGCAGATGGCAAGATTGGCTTTAGGGTGGTGGACTATAAGAGTTCAGAGCATAAGATAGAATACGATGACTTATACGAAGGCTTAGATTTGCAAATATTAACCTATCTTGAAGCGGTCTTGGCAAGTGGTCTTGAAGGCTTGGATCGTCAAGTGTTACTGGCAGAAGATGCCATGTATTTAAAGCTAGATGAAGGACATATTACGGTAGATCAGGCACCAGAAGAATACGAACTTGCCTTGGATCGTGCACTAAGATCGTACTACAAGCCACAAAGTATTGGGCGCACGCCTGAAGAGCTCTTGTTACTAGTAGAGATGAACCACGACAACTGGACAGGTTTTACAAAACAGATCTTAAACGGTGAATTTGACCTTGAACCCAAGGTCACAAAAGGCGCTACAATACCGTGTGAATTTTGTAGCCATAGATCAGCTTGTAAAATGGAAAAGCCGGGGCAACATGTCACGCGCCTACCTGGGCGAATGAGCCTTGCTGAAGGTTTAAACAGCAGAGCTCAAACAGAGAAGTTATTTGAGATTTTGCGTAAGCGATATGGGAGAGATGAGTCTTGAGTCAATTTACAGCTGAACAACAACAGATTATCCAGGCGGATAAAGGCAATATCTTGGTTTCTGCAGCAGCAGGCTCGGGTAAGACTACTGTCATGGTTGAGCGCATCACCAAGCGCATACAAGAAGGCTTAGTGGATGTATCTAAGCTTTTGGTTTTAACCTTTACTGATGCAGCTGCTAAGAATATGAAGGCAAAGATCAATAGTAGTCTTTATTCAGCGCTTCAAGAGGCCACATCAAATGAAGACAAAATCCGTTTAAATCGCCAAGTCTTGCTCTTACCATACGCGCCTATATCTACCATTCACTCCTTTTGTCTTTCTGTAGTCCGTGAGTATGCATACCTGTTAGAAGAACCTTTGGATCAGGACTTTAGAGCGGCCGATCAAAGTTTAAGTGATGAATTATTCCAAAATGCTCTAGATGATGTCTTAG
>CAYXVJ010000103.1:0-6885 GCA_964468675.1 uncultured Oscillospiraceae bacterium | reverse complement strand
TGGTATGCACGCCTTGAAGCGATCGATGACGAAGAGACTGAACTAGAAGAGAGCGGTGAGCAAAAAAACTTATCCTTTACGCTAGAAGAACAAGAGGAAGCAAGGCAATTTCTTTTGATGCTAGATAGCTATGCAGGTAGTAAAAGCGATCAAGGGATTAAAGATGAAATCCGTAGCATTTATTCATTTTTGCGTTCGATGCCCGATTACAAGATTTTTGTAGAACGGGCATTAGAAGAATTGCGCTTAGCTTCTACAGATTTCGACCAATCAAAGGCAAACCTCGTGTTAAGACAAAGGCTTTTACGCGTCTTGGTGGATGCCAAAGATGCGCTTGATGAAGCATATGCTTTATACAGCAGTCCGGATTTGGAACTTAAATCCACTAAAACAGCAGCTGGCTATGCAGAAAACGAAGCGCTTAAGGCAAGTGGTATCGATACAATAGAAGAAATCTTAGCACTTCGACACAGGTTAGAGACAGAAGATCAGCTAGGCTTTGATGAGATTAGAACGTGCTTAGCATCTCTTGAGTTTCCAAAGGTGAGGCGCCACAAGAACTATCCTGATCGCAACAGGGTGCTAGATATTGTGCAGTATCAGTTATCAGCGATAACGGGGTTTTACCAAAAGGAAAAAGATGCTCCGCGCGGAATAGCTCCTGTGTTTCGACAGCCTTTAGCAGATGTACAAGATGATATACGTGCGATGCTGCCTGTCATCTTTAGTTTGTTTCGTTTACTCCTTGATACTGATGACGCGTATAAGCGCTTGAAAATGGAGCAAGGTGTCATTGATTTTAATGACTTTGAACATTTAGCTTTGGAGCTGTTAAGAAAAACTGAAGTGATGGAGGCTTATTCGACACGGATCAGTGAGATTTATGTAGATGAGTACCAGGATACTTCGAGCATTCAAAACACCATCATTGAAGCGATTGCTAAGCAAAACATGTTTGTTGTTGGCGATATCAAGCAAAGTATATATCGCTTTAGACATGCCAGGCCTGAAATTTTTAACCATAAGATGAAGCTATATAGCCAAGACACAGGTGATGGTACCGTCTATCAAATGAGTCAAAACTTCCGTTCTGTTAAAGGGGTTTTGGATGCTGTCAATGAAATTTTCTCTGCAGTGATGGAAGAACAGGTAGGTGAAATCAACTACCAAGATGGGCATTTACTACGCCATTTCCACGAGAACATGGAAGAGGTTTCATGGCCTGTTGAGTTTGTTTTGATCGATAGTGGCCAAGAAACTACAGCATCTGTTCAAGATGAAGGTGGAGCAGATGAGACTTTGGGCAACACAGAAGAGCCTTTATCTGCAGTTGAAAACCAAGGCCGTATTATTGCAGACATCATTATTAAAGAGGGCTATGGGCTTTCACATCCTGTTGCAAAAAAACTGTCGGACATTACAGTCTTATGCATGACACACGCGCATGCGAAATCTGTTAGCCAAGAGCTATTGAAACAAGGCCTGGCGGTCAGTGGTGAGGTAGATGATGGGTATTTGGAGACAACGGAGCTTCGCTTGATGGAGGCACTCTTTCGCTTGCTCGGAAACGAATTACAAGATTTGCCGCTCTTAACATGCTTGCGAACATTGCCCCTTTATGGTGAGTTTTCAGATGAAGAGCTCTTGAAGATGAAAGCATTCTATCTGGCACACAAGCCAGATGCAAGTCCCTACGATTATTTCCATACTGCAGTTTACTACTATGAAGAACACGGTGAGGACCTTGCACTTCGAGCACGCGTCCAAGCCTTTAGAGCATGGATTAATTCTCTACGTGAAGCATCCATTTATTTAAGTTTAAATGAGCTGATTAACCGAATATTCCAAGAGAGTGCTTTATTAGATCATGTAGCAGCAGACGATGAAGCTAGCACACGGATTGATAACTTAAAAGCATTCCGAACGTGGGCTGAAAGCTTTGAGGCTAGAGGTAAACGTGGTCTGTCTTACTTTGTGACTTATCTTGAAGAGAAAAGGCGAAAAGGTGAGGATAGATCTCCGTTTGAGGAAGCCGATCCTGAGGATAACAGCATAAGAGTTATTACTTTCCATAAGAGTAAGGGTTTAGAGTTCCCGCTTGTCTTCCTCGTAGGCTTGGAGCGTCAAATGATTTCGGCACCTAGGGGACACAGTTGGATTGACTTAAGTGAGTCAGGCGGTATAGCATTCCAAGTCAGACGACCAGACCAGATGCTCGCTTACCCGTCTGTGATATCCATGACATATCAAGAAGAGAAAACTGATCTTGCGTTTGCTGAAGCCATGCGTCTTTTATACGTTGCTATGACCAGAGCAGAGAAGAAATTATATTGCATAGCAAGTGTCAGCCGAGGACTACACACAAAAGATCCTAAGAAGACAAAATATCAAGAAAAGCTAACACATTTCCAAGCAATTGAGCAAAAACCATTTGGTCGAATGGATTTGGCTTTTGCTAGTACTTATGCGGATTTAATTTTGATGACGAAGATGTATCAAAATGAAGATTTATATACATTTTTTAGCACTGGAGAGCTAGGCACATCAAGGGGAGATGGCCCTTGGCGTCATACCTTGCTGGCTAGTGATGCTGTATGGCCATACCGTTATACCAAGGTACTTGAAGATAACGCTACTAAAGATGTGGTTTTGGGTAACGAGGAAACTGTCATGGATGAGACTGAATTTATGGATATATTGAAGTCTAAAAGCGTACAGTATCCTTATCTTGATTCGACCCTTATGCCGCAAAAGTATGCAGTTAGTGAATTGAAACGACGTATGCAAATACAAGCAATGGAGATCGATCAGGAAGACTCGTTAGGACGTCAAGAGGACGGACAAAGCTTAGGTACTTTTGCTACCGCTGGTATTAACACACAAATCGATGATTGGTTAGCTGTAAAAGAAAAAGGCGTTAAAGATGCTTCGCCTCTTCGTGCTGATGAGCGCGGAACTGCCCTTCACACGGCTTTACGCTTCTTAGATCTAAAGAAGCTTCGAGGTCAAGGTCTAGACGCTATAGGCCATGCCTTGGGCGCTCTCTTAGATGAAGGCGTCCTTCTGGAAACGGAATACGAAGCAGTAATAAGATATAGAGAAGAGCTTTATAAATTTGTTGAATCTGATTTAGCAAGAAAGATAGTAGAAGCAGAAATGACCAATGGTCATGTGTATCGTGAAGTGCCGTTTACCTTGGCAGAAAACGTAGATGATTTAAACATCAAAGATCTAAAGGCATCTGGTGAACGCATCATGGTCCAAGGTATTATCGACCTATGGTTTAGATTGGATGGAGAAATTATCCTCGTAGATTTTAAATCAGATCGTTTATGGGGTAGTTTTGATACAAGGCTTAAGACGCTAGAAGAACGCTATAAATTACAACTTGAATTTTATGCTAAGGCCATCTTAGCCGCCACAGGTTATGTGGTGAGTGCTCGTTATATCTGGTCAATTCCAGAGGCAAAAGTTTATGAGATAAAAGCGTGAATCAAGATTCTAAATATTTGTAGTAGTCAATTAAAAAGAGATCCGGATTATTCTGGATCTCCTGGTTTTTCTAGAAGTCTTTCACTTGCTGCAATGGCTCGCTTGCCTCTACCGCCATAAGCCTTGTTATCTCTTTTGTTTCTTTGTCTCAGAGACTTAAAAAAAGATTTTAAAAGCTGGCTTGCTTCATCCGCCAAAAGACCGCTATCCCACGAAACCTCGTGGTTTTGAGGGTAGAGTTCGTAAAACTTAGTGAGTGATTCAACAGCACCAGCTTTGGGGTCTTTTGCAGCAAAGGATAGATGTTTGACTCTTGCTTGCATGATGGCCGAGGCACACATGAAACAAGGCTCTAAAGTAACATAGACCGTACAGTCGTCGAGTCGCCATGTGTTTATTGTCTTGGCTGCATCTTTAATGGCATTTAACTCCGCATGGCTGCTGACATCGCTATCTGTCTCACGTCTGTTATGCCCACGCCCAATGATGCTGCCGTCTTGATCGACGACGACAGCACCAATAGGCACTTCACCTATTTTTTGGGCAAGATCCGCTTCTTTTAACGCCTCACGCATATAAAATATTGGATCAAAGGGAGTCTTACGCATCTTTAGAATCTTATCTCACAGCTTTGTGTTGGACGAATGCTTAAGCGCATGACGTTGTCTTTACCAAAGACTCTGGCCATTTCGTTCACATAGGCTTCAACCTTGCTTGTTGGTACAAATGCTTGGATGGTGCCAGCGAAGCCACCACCATGGACACGGCATGCACCTTCGTCTTTTAGAATATTTTTAGATAGTGCAAGTGCCAAGGCTAGAGGTTGACTATTTATTGCTCTTGAAGAGGTGATGTTTTGCAGGTAAGTCCAGCTGGAGTCTCCAGATGCATTGATGGTATCTAGGAATTGATCAAACGCACCGTTGCTTAATGCATCGGAAGCTGTTTTCACACGTTCGTTTTCATCGAAGAAGTGAATGGCTCTCAATACAGCGCGATCGCCATGTAGTGTTCTAAGCTCAGGAATTGCTTCGTAGAAGGCATTAGGATCTACTTCTCGTAAAACACTTGCTTCAAAGAAGGAGGCAATAGCTTTCATTTCTGCTGGTATCGCAGCATACTCATCTGTTAAGTCTGCGTGGTCACCATCAGTCTTTGTGATGATGAGCTCGTAGCCTGCTTTGGAGAAGTCAACATCTAAGTGCTCAACAATTGGATTCTTTTGATCTTCAAAGTCAATGGAGATGAAGCCACCGACAGCACAACCACATTGATCCATCAAGCCTGACGGTTTACCAAAGAACTGGTTTTCTGCTTCTTGGCCGATTTGTGCGAGTTCTACCATGGAGAATTTACCGTCGTTGTACAACTCATTTAAAATGGTTCCAACTAGGATTTCAAATGCAGCTGAAGAGGAGAGACCTGAACCTGCTGGAACGTTACTGGTTGTATAAGCGGTAAAGCCGCCAACCTTTCCACCACGTTTTTTAATGCCAGCGGCAACACCACGAATGAGTGCTGCAGATTCGCCTTCCTCATCTTCTTGAGGATTCAAAATGTCTACATTGACACGATCCATGCGGGCAAAACCGTAGGACTTCAACTCAATGATTTGACTATCTGTTGGAGCAACGAGTGCGATGACGTCTAGGCTGACTGCTGCACAGAGTACACGACCTTGTTGGTGGTCCGTATGATTGCCGCTGACTTCCGTTCTACCAGGTGTTGAGAATAAACGGATGTTTTCTTCCACACCTGGGAAGTAGTCACGGAATCTTGAGGCTAAGTCCGAGACTCTGGATTGGACAGCTTCTAACTTATGAGTATCTGAACCGTATACCGCAATCAGGTCTTCTGATTGGAAATTTGGGTTCTGCTTATCAAGAAAAAATGAAAGTTTCATGAATTGTTGCTCCTTCGATTGTGTTAATCAGATAAAACCATTATAATTGGCTTCGTGTGACAAGTCCAAACTTTTCAGGAGAGATTTATATTATGGCAATGAAACAAGGTCGGTGCCCCAATTGTGGGTCCATATTGATGGTAAATGATAGCGATGCGCTCGGCGTATGCATGTTTTGTAATGCTCGCTTTAATCCTGCACGTGCAATCGACATTGATCAGGATCCGACTGACGTAGAGTTTCCTAATGAGGCTCAAGATGATTTGACAGATGAAGAGCGCCAAATTGCATTCTCTGCAATTCGTTCGGTTCAAGTCAGTGCACCTTCAAAAAGGCAAGCACCGCCACCACGTAAAAAGAAGAAAGCAGAACCAGGTCGCCTGACACCTCAACAAAAGGTTGCCATGCAAAAACGTGTGCTTATCGAACCACGCGTGTCCAAAAAACATAAAAACTTACTGTTCGGTGTTATTGGATCTGTAGTCTTACTGTTAATTGTTATCTTCTTACCATTGACGCTAAACCGTATGTCTAAAGAATCGGATCTAGATGCTCGTATTAACGACATCGCCGTCTTTGATGTACCTGAAGAGAGCTACTATGAGTTCTCAGGATTTAGGAACGATAGTTTACTTCTCGTCAGTCCCGTTGATGTGACGGAAGCAGAGGTGAACAGCATGCTGGAAAACTTTAAAGCGGTCAGACGTGATGTTTATGAACTAGATGCTGACAACGAACAGAGTCAATTAGAGCTACGCGTCAGTGCACCAAATGGTTTATTTATACTAAACGGTAACGGTAAGTAAGTAGACGATTCAAGTTTTCAGATTAAGCATTTACAAATCAAAAAGGACCTCCATCAATCAAAAGTTGATATGGAGGTCCTTTTTTTGATTCATTCTTTTTAATTACTGTGTCAATGCTGTAGACTCTTGCTCTACCCATGTGTCTAAGTAATGGTTAACGGATTCAGCAGCTATTGCACCATCGTTTGTGGCCGTGACAATTTGTCTTAAGGTCTTGACTCTGACATCACCTGCAGCAAAGATACCTGGAATACTCGTTTCCATTTTTCTATTTGTTTTAATAAAGCCATCTTCGGCAGTGATGCCTAGGTTTTGTACAAAGGCAGTATTGGCATCTACGCCGATAAGAGGGAAGACGGCATTGGTTTCTACTTCTTTTATCTCACCAGTATCTCTATGCTTTAAGACGACTGAGACAACTTGCATGCCGTTACCACGAATTTCTTCTGGTAACCAAAAGTGCATGCGTTCGATCTTATCGTTTTTAGCCACACGGTCTTGCGTGACTTGCTCTGCACGAGAGACATCGCGGCGCATCACTATTTTGACATTAGACGCAAATTTAGAGAGGTATAAGGCATCTTCAAATGCTGTGCTACCACCACCGATGACCATGACTTCTTTATTTCTAAAGAAGGCTGCATCACAGACTGCACAATAGGACACACCCATACCGTAGTATTC